>CAZWTM010000090.1:0-9568 GCA_964637385.1 uncultured Peptococcaceae bacterium | reverse complement strand
ATACATGTTTTAATGCCTCCTTTTATGCAGTAATTTATGTATAGTATAACACCATAATTTCATTTTTACTAGGTTCTTTCACAAAAAATATTGTATACGCGTTTACAAAAATACCTTTCAAAAAATAAAAGTCCGGCAGTAACCGGACTAACCTCCTCAATTAACCATATACTTTTAGTGCTCTGCTCCCAGGCAGCTTTCCATTTCTGCCAGCATTAGTTCCCACATCAGCTCATGCTCTTTATCAGCAGCAATTACATCTTTATGTGTAATTGTATACATGTTTTCCTGCCCCCAATCATACTGTTATTTATGTATAGTATAGCACCGGAGTTAATGTTTTGCTACTGTATTGGGCAAAAAATATTGTATACATACACACGGGAAAGGGAACTCACCTGTCGAGTGTAAATAAGCACCGGTTTCCCGGTGCTCATTCTAATGCTGAAAAGTCAATACCAAAAGGAGCCAAAGCCCTAGGTATAATACCGTGGATATGGGCAATTAACACTCCGTAATTAACAATAGGCTTACCAGCCTCCTGTACTTTTCTGATGCGGTTGAGCATTTCCCTGCGGTTTAACATACAGCCGCCGCAATGGACAACAAGTTGATAATCCTCTAGATTCCCTGGGAATTCCGTACCGTGGCAATAATCTATTTGCAATTCTCCTCCCACCCTTTGTCTTAACCAGCGAGGGATCTTCACTTTACCAATATCATCGGGCTGCTGGTGATGGGTACACGCCTCTGCGATGAGAATTTTGTCCCCGGGCTTCAAGTCGTCGACTGTTTTGGCTCCCCGGGCTAAAACGGGTAAGTCTCCTTTATACCTGGCCATAAGAATGGAAAAAGAGGTTAGGGGAACATCAGGGGGGGTGTGGGCTGCTACCTGCTCAAACACCTGGGAATCGGTAACGACCAGTTTGGGTGGTGCTTTTAATTGCTGTAAAGCTTTATTCAGCTGGTGTTCTTTACAGACCATGGTCATACAGTGGTAATCCAAAATATCCCGGATCGTCTGGACCTGGGGCAAGATCAGGCGGCCTTTGGGAGCAGCCGTATCAATGGGAACCACCAGCACCACCAAATCCTCCGGTTGTAGTAAATCTCCCACAATGGCCGGTACCAGCCAATCACCGGGGTTGATTGTCATAAGATGCTGTTTTAACGGAAGTAGGCCATTTTTGGTGGCTGCACTAACCCAGTAGCAGGGAGTATGGCCAATATCTTTTTGATACTGGTTTAAGAAAGTTTCTTTGGTTATCTCGTCCAAGAGGTCTTCCTTATTTATCACAATAACAAAGGGAATGTCCTTTTTCTGGCAAAGGTTTAATACCCCTCTTTCGTAGTCACCCATCCCTTGAACTGCATCAATAACCAAAAGCACCACATCTGTTTTGTCTAAAACGTCATAAGTCTTTTGTACCCTCATCTTGCCCAGGACCCCTTCGTCATCAATACCTGCCGTATCAATAAACATTACCGGACCCAGGGGTAATAACTCCATAGCTTTGTAGACAGGGTCCGTAGTAGTTCCCGGTATGTCTGAAACCAAGGCAATCTCCTGATTGGTTAAAGCATTCAGTAGGCTGGATTTTCCGGCGTTCCTCCGCCCCAATAAAGCAATATGAAGCCGGGTACCTTTGGGCGTGTTTTCCATATTAACCACCACCTGCAGATTTCTCTTCAACTTCTGAAAAAACTCTCTCAATGAATCGGGAATACTTTACAAATATAAATCCCTTTCGCCCTGCTTAATCCTTTCCAGATATTGAACGGTCAACTTTCTGATTTTCTCATCAGGTATAAGTTCCAGGTGCTTGCGGATAGCTTCTTCTCCCAGCCTGCGTGTGGCCGGAGAGGCATAATCCAGCAAGTATTCCTGCAGGGTTAAAATGGCATTGGGCTGACAGACATTGGCTATCCTACCCGTTTTAGCCAGTTCCATGAACCTGTCGCCAGTCCTGCCCTGGCGGTAACAGGCTGTGCAGTAACTGGGCAGATACCCGTCACAGCACAACTGGGCCAGGATATCATCGGGGGTCCGGTGGTCACCTACCTCAAATTGGGCCTCATTTCCTGCTTTCCGCCTGCTGTACTCTTCTTTATAGGCCCCTACCCCTGTACAAGAACCGGCACTGATTTGGGATACGCCCAAAGCTATCACTTCGTCACGAAACCGGGCTTCTTCCCTGGTTGATAGAATAATGCCCGTATAGGGGACTGCCAGCCTTAAAACCGCAACAATCATCTTAAAATCCTGGTCACTTACGAGATAAGGAAAATTGTTGAGATTTACGCCAGTGGCCGGTCTTAGTCTGGGTACAGAAATGGTATGGGGCCCTACACCGAAAGCCTCTTCCAGATGTTGAGCATGATGCAGTAGGCCCAGAACTTCGAATTTATAATGATAGAGGCCAAAGAGTACACCCAGGCCCACATCGTCAATCCCCGCATTCATAGCCCTGTCCATGGCTGTGGTGTGATAGTAATATGACGCTTTGGGACCCGACGGGTGCATTATCCTGTAAGTCTCCGGGTGGTAGGTTTCCTGGAAGAGAATATAGGTGCCTATCCCTGCCTCCTTTAACTTACTGTATTCCTCCACACCTGTAGCCGCGATATTGACATTTACCCTGCGGATGTTTCCCTTTTCTTCTGTCGTATCATAAATGGTTTGAATGGCTTCCAGCACATAGTCAAGGGGACAGTTGGCCGGGTCTTCACCGGCTTCCACGGCCAGCCGTTTATGTCCCATTCTTTCCAGTATTCTTACTTCTTCAGCTATTTCCTGAAAGGATAGCCGCCTGCGGCTTATCTTATTATCATGGCGATAACCGCAGTACCCGCAGTTGTTGACACAGTAATTGCTTAAATATAAAGGTGCAAAAATGACGATGCGTTTACCATAAATTTTTTCTTTAATTTCTTTTGCTGCGTGAAAAATTTTTTTCATAAGCTCAGGAGCAGATACTTCCAAAAGCACGGCAGCTTCCTGGGGTGTCAGGCCCCTGGCCTGACGGGCTTTTTCAATGATGCCTTCTACCTGTTCACCGGTGGCTTTTTTAGCCTGCTCCAGCTGGGAATTGATCTCTTCCACATTAATAAAATCAACGGCTTTCAACGTGCAATTCCTCCTTTCGGACTATGCCCTTGGCTTTCACTTACCACCCGCCCCAAAGCCGTAATTTTCCCCGTAATACAGCTGCGGCAGCGAGCAGCTTCATCCTGGATACAAATTTTATTGGGATAAATTTGATACAATGCTCTATACTGGGCGGGGCTTACGTTAGGCATCACCACATTGGCTCCCACCAAAAGCGCCCTCTCCCGGCCCTCGGGATGAATGGTCCCCAAAGCCGTAGTGGCTGGCAGATGAACCAGGGGCATGAGGATACGGGCCACAGCCACCATCTTTAAGGTCATTTCCAGGGTCCCCTGTTGGGCTAAAGCCAAAGGGGTCTGGGGATGGGGGATAAAAGGCCCGATACCTGCCATGTCCACATCCATTTTTTTCAGTAACAGGAGGTCTTCTGCCAGGGTATCCAGGGTTTGTCCAGGGAGCCCCACCATACACCCGGAACCCAGTTCATACCCCAGCTCTTTCAACCACCTCTGACACTGTAAACGCTGCTCCAGACTCTTTCCCGGCCTCAGCCGGGCATATAAAAGGGGATCTGCCGTCTCATGTTTAAGGAGATAACGGTCTGCGCCAGCCTCACGCCAAAGTTTGTAGGTGTCAAAGTCATGTTCCCCCAGGGAAAGGGTCACGGCCACATCCATTTTTTTGATCTCTTTTACCAGCTCATAGATATCCTGGGGCGAATAATACGGATCTTCTCCTCCCTGTAAAACAAGGGTTTTATAACCAAGGGCTACCGCCTGCCGGGCAGTGGTGATGATCTCATGAGCGGTTAAACGGTAGCGTGAAAGCTTGCTGTTTTCACGGCGCAGGCCACAGTAATGACAATTTTGCTTACAGTGATTGGTGAATTCGATAATCCCCCGCAGGTGTACTTCTTGGCCCAGGTATTTTTCCCTAACGGCATCGGCGTATTTGAACAGTAATGAGGCCTCCTCAGTATCTGCGGACAGGAGAAGCTGAATATCCTCTTTCGTTAATTCCCCCTGGGCCCGGGCTTGGGCCAAGGTATCAAGAAAAATCTGCCTCATCCTATTCCTCCACTACAGTATGACTGGTTAAGGCTGAACGGACTTTTACCCCTTTCAGGTTTCCCAGTTTTCCTGTTAAAGCTCCGATTTCTTCATTACTGCCTTCCACAATCAAAGCAATAACATTGACAGAACTTTTGCGGGGAATTCCCATGCGGCCCACGATTAAATCAGCATGCTCGCTTAAAATACTGTTCAGTCTTGGTACATGCTCCCTATTCTCTACAACAATACCCACCACGCCAATTCTTTTTTCCACTGTTTAACGACCTCCCAATTTTTTGTGACCAGCGACCAGTGACCAGTAACTTATATCCGTAAACCGTGAACAGTGAACCGTAAACTTTTTGGCGAATACGGCTTGGCCTCCCGATATCCGATATCCGAGTTTAATTGCTTCCTAGTCCATGTTCTAGCACAACATTATCGGCTGTCGGTAGTCGGCAATCGGTAATCGGTAGTCGGTTCACGGTTAACTGTTAACAGTTCACGTTAAAGATCACTAACAACTACCAACTAGAAAGGCCCGTTAGCACCTGAAAATAGGTACAAACGGGCCTATTATTTCCCTTTGATAGGCTTTCATAAGACGTTTACTTACCCTATTTCCTCAGGCTGTCCCTTGGATTCAGGCACATTATATTTACTTATCTTCTACCCTTCCACCAGGATATTCTCCCGGTCAGTCAGGCAACTATATTTTTATTATATGTGATTTTTTTAACAAACTCAACACCAAGTATACATAATAATTTCATAAAACCTCTTGCATAAATCGTATCATTGTATACAATAGTACTCACATACTTTATTTCAATCAGATGAAAAAGCATAATTCATATTGTGGACACAACCTTACGTAAAGTGGTCGTGGAATTAAACAAGGAACTGGTCCAATTTTATCAAGATTAGGGGGAAAACCAATGTCCAAAAGTCTTGCCCTGAAGATTATTGAAGAACACCTGTTAGCGGGAAAACCTCAAGCCGGGGAAGAAATCGCTATCAAGATTGATCAGACCCTGACCCAGGACACAACCGGCACCATGACCTATCTCCAATTCCAGGCCCTGGGTTTTCCCCGGGTCAAGACCAAAAGGTCTGTTGCCTATATCGACCATAATACCCTGCAGGTAGGTTTTGAAAACGCCGATGACCATCGCTACATCCAAACTGTGGCGGCCAAACACGGGATTTACTTTTCCCGCCCCGGCAACGGCATCTGCCATCAGGTTCACCTGGAACGTTTTGCCAAGCCCGGAGAAACCCTGTTGGGCTCTGACAGTCACACACCTACCTGCGGCGGCATCGGCATGCTGGCCATAGGCGCTGGAGGCCTGGATGTAGCCGTTGCCATGGGCGGGGGTGCCTATTATCTAAATATGCCGCAGATTGTTAATATTGAACTGTTGGGCAAACTCCCTCCCTGGGTAACAGCCAAGGACATCATTTTAGAAATACTGCGCAGGCTTACGGTAAAAGGCGGTGTAGGCAAAATCCTTGAATACACCGGTGAAGGGGTGGCTACCCTTTCCGTTCCGGAACGTGCTACCATAGCCAACATGGGCGCCGAATTGGGGGCTACCACTTCCATTTTCCCCAGTGATCATGTGACCTACCAGTTTCTTAAAGCCCAAAACAGGGCCGGGGACTGGCAGGAATTGTTACCCGATGAAAATGCCTGCTATGACGAGAAAATCACCATTGATCTTTCTCAACTGGAGCCCCTGGTAGCCTGTCCCCACAGTCCCGATAACGTAGTACCAGTGAAGACTGTTGAACATGTCAAGCTGAACCAGGTCTGTATCGGCAGCTGCACCAATTCCTCTTATGTAGATTTGATGAAAGTAGCCAAAATCCTGGAAGGTCATACTGTCCATCCCTCTGTGAGCCTGGTGATTGCACCAGGGTCTAAACAGGTCTTTACCATGCTGGCGGAAAATGGCGCCTTAACTACCTTGATTGAAGCAGGGGCCAGGATCCTGGAGTGTGCCTGCGGGCCCTGCATTGGTATGGGGCAAGCCCCTGTTACCGAAGGCATCTCTTTAAGAACCTTTAACCGGAACTTCCAGGGCAGAAGCGGAACAGCCAGCGCTAAAGTGTATTTGTGCAGTCCCGAGGTGGCTGCCGTCTCCGCCCTTACGGGTCATATCACCGACCCCCGCCGTTACCCCCCTGTTACCATAGAAAATCCTTCGTCCTATCACATCAATGACAATCTTATTGTCCCGCCTGCCGATCCCGGCCAGGAGGTGGAAGTCATTTTGGGACCCAACATCAAACCTTTTCCCCAAAATACCAGACTCCCCGAGGTTTTAAAGGGGCATATCCTGTTAAAAATGGGCGACCATATCACAACGGACCATATCATGCCCTCTCCCGCCTGGCTCCTACCCCTCCGTTCCAATATTCCGGCCCTCTCTGACCACTGTCTTACACCCGTTGACAAAGAGTTCCCCCAGAGGGCCCGTAAATTTCAGGGCGGCTTCCTCATCGCCGGTCAAAATTACGGCCAGGGTTCCAGCAGGGAACATGCAGCCTTAGTGCCCCTCTACCTGGGTATCAAGGGTGTCATTGCCCTCTCCTTTGCCCGTATTCACATGGCTAACCTGATTAACTCTGGAATATTGCCCCTAACTTTTGTAAACAAAGATGATTATGAGCGGATCTGCCTGGAAGATGAGTTGGTAATAGATGACCTGCACAGCCAGGTTCTCGGCGGCAACATTCTTAATGTAAAGAATCTTACCCAGGATTTTTCCTTCCAAGTAAGACTTGATATATCCGACCGTCTGAAGCATATCCTCCTGGCTGGCGGACTGCTTCCTTATACCAAAGGAACGGCACACTGATTTGCTTCGACAATCCGCTTTCCGATTTCCGACATCCGACTTTCAGTATTTGTGATCAGTGACCGGTGTCCGGAGTCCGGTGACCAGTATACAGAGTCCAGTTTTAAGAGTACGGAGTCCAGGGTACCCGTTCTCTGATCACTGGTCACCGGTCACAAAACAACTACCAACTAACACGAAAGGAGCCATCTTATGCATACTGTAACACTCATCCCCGGTGACGGCATCGGCCCGGAAGTAACTGCCGCTGCCGTGGAGGTTATCGCCGCTACCGGGGTCAAAATAAACTGGGAAACTGCCGACATGGGCATAACAGCCCTGCAAAAATACGGTACACCCCTGCCTGATGAGGCCATTGCTTCAGTAAAGAAGAATAAATACGCCCTCAAAGGGCCTGTCACCACTCCCGTAGGAAAGGGATTTAAAAGCGTTAACGTAGGACTGCGCCAGGCTTTGAACCTTTATGCCAATCTTCGTCCCGTCAAAAGCTTTCCGGGTGTCTCCTCTCCTTTCTCATCTATTGATTTGGTAGTGGTCAGGGAGAATACGGAAGACCTCTATGTCGGAATAGAACATTACATCGGAAACATGGCGGCAGAAGCTGTAAAAATTATCACAAAAGAAGCAAGCAGCAGGATTGCCCGCTTTGCCTTCGATTATGCCCAGGAGCACCGGCGTAAAAAGGTTACCGCAGTCCATAAGGCCAATATCCTCAAACTAAGCGACGGTTTATTTCTTAACACCTGCCAGGAGGTAGCCCAGGATTATCCGGGCATTGAATTCTCCGACAGGATTATTGATGCCCTGTGTATGGACCTGGTGCTTACTCCCCATAAATATGATGTTTTAGTACTCCCCAATCTTTACGGCGATATTGTCTCCGACCTGTGCGCCGGCCTGGTAGGGGGATTAGGCCTGGTACCTGGCGCCAACATCGGCACAGAAGGTGCAGTCTTTGAAGCTGTCCACGGCAGTGCCCCTGATATCGCAGGTAAAGGGGTAGCCAATCCTACAGCCCTTATTCTATGTGCCGCCATGCTTCTGGACCAGTTGGGAGAAAAGATTGCTGCAGAAAAAATACGCCGGGGAGTGGAACAGGTCATAGAAGAAAAAGTGGCCTTAACCCCTGATCTGGGAGGTAAAAGCAGCACCCGGAAATTTACAGAAGCAGTTTGTCAGGCAATTGTTTAAAACAGAAAGATGCTTGTTTTTGGAAGAGAGTTGTAATAAAATATACACGAATTTGAAATCTCCCTACAGGAGGAAACAGCATGGCTAAGGACTTTGAACTCTCTTCCACCAACGATGCATCATTGCGTACTAAGGTTTTCAAATATGTAAAATCACAAATCATTAACGGGGTTTACAGCCCAGGTGAAAACCTGGTGGAGTCAAAATTGGCAGAAGAATTAAAGGTAAGCCGTACACCCATCCGTGAAGCCATCAGGCTTTTGGAGGTAGAAGGTCTGGTAGAGACTACCCCTAATAAAGGGGCTATTGTTTTGGGAATTTCCGCCAAAGACGTTGAAGATATCTACGCTATCCGCCAGCTGGTAGAAGGGCTGGCTGCCCGCTGGGCTACAGAAAGATTAACTCCGGCGGAGATTAAGGAACTGCAAAAACTGACGGACCTTATGGAGTTTTACTCGCAAAAAGGGGAACTGGAAGAGGTAGCCAGCCTCGACACCAAGTTTCATGAGATCATATACGAAGCCTCCGGCAGCAAAATTTTAAACCTTACTTTAAGTAACCTCCATCAGTTTGTACAATTATCCCGCTTGGAATCCCTAAAAGTTCCCCATCGCATCGAAAATACCCTGGCCGAACACAGGGCAGTGTTAGCTGCTTTTCAGGAAAAAAACCCTGAGAAAGCAGAAAAGGCTTTAACCGAACACGTGAAAAACGCCTATTTAAATATCCTGCGTCACCGGTCTAATAAATAAAGACAAGCTCTATGGACTCGCTCCCCCTTCCCGATCCCCCAGCTATTTCAAAGAATGATATACTTACCTGTACCGCAAGGCAACAAGGTGCTGTTTCCCACAGCACCTTGTTTATTCTTTGATTTCGGCCTTTATTATAAAACACCGGCTTAACGCCTATGGTTTCAATACTTTGTTTATCCCTTTTTCTAATGTGTCCTTACTGGTAAAGCCAAGATATTTCTCAATGATCTTACCTTCTTGATCGTGAATAAACACTGCCGGAATTCCCTGGACCCGGTAAAAGGCCGCCATTTTTCTTGCTTCCTCATTATTTCCAGTATTGGCGATGACAAACTCTATTTGCTTACTATATTTATCCTGTAATTCTTTAATAAATGGCTTCATTTTTACACAATAGGGACAATCATCAGAAGTAAATTCCACAAATATGGGTTTTTTACCCAGGGTTTCATTGACGACCTGCAGGGGATTTGCAGTCTCTACCGGTCCATCATTTTTCACCTGATTCTTTTTCCAAATAAATCCCCCCGCAAGAAGAACTGCAATTAACAGTAAAGGCAACCACTTTTTCATATTTCACAACCCCTCTCTCATATG
>CAZWTM010000089.1:0-9674 GCA_964637385.1 uncultured Peptococcaceae bacterium | reverse complement strand
GTTTTATGGGTCTTGTTTTTTGTCCTTTTTCGGGTCAGTTAATTTTCAGGATAGACTACTAAAATTGATATAATTGAGTTCAAACAATGACACCCTTTCTTTTTGGATTATTGGTGTTTTGGAGGACTCAATTATACCAAAAAAGAGGGGGTCATTGTTTTTTATTGTAAAAAAACCTTGAACCCCTTGATATATAAGACTTTAGAATATATTTTGGTTTAAATTGATTAACACTAAGATCTAAGTTTCGGAGGGACGCAGTATGACAAAACAACAAATCAACCTGCAAGATTCATTTTTAAATCAGGTCAGAAAAGACAATATCCCCGTGACAGTCTACCTTGTTAACGGTTTTCAATTAAAGGGTAATGTAAAAGGATTCGATAACTTTACCGTTATTCTTGAAATGGAAGGCAAGCAACAAATGGTTTATAAGCATGCCATTTCTACCATCTCGCCCTTCCGACCAGTTAATCTAACCGCGGAACATAAAGCCTAACACGAAAGTCCCCATTCCGGGGACTTTTTCTCATTATTTCTCAAAGGATGGGTTCACTCCGCTATTCCAGGCACCATTCAGCCGAAAATGCATAATTTGTTAATAGATTTCGCAGCATGGAGGTGATAGTTTTTGGCCATGAAATTATCTTTTCATCCCCAAAAGAAAAACGAACCCCCCGAACTAATTGTTACAAAACCTGCCAAGGCCCCGGTGAAGCTTTCCAATCTTAATATGTTCAAACAATTGGAAAAAACACCTCCCGTCAGTGAAGTTGAACTGACAAGACGTAAAAGAGTAGAAGGGATTTTGCAGGAACTGGATTCTCTGGTAGGCCTTGATTCTGTAAAAAAGCTGATTATGGAAATACAAGCCTTTGTAGAAATTCAAAAAAGAAGAGCGAAAGAAAATTTAATCACAGAACCCCTGGTCCTCCATATGATTTTTCGCGGCAATCCCGGAACAGGAAAGACCACGGTGGCTAGAATCGTGGGGCGCCTTTTTAAAGAAATGGGTATCTTGCAGAAAGGACACGTGATCGAGGTAGAACGGGCGGATCTGGTGGGAGAATATATTGGACATACTGCTTTAAAAACGCGGGAGCAGCTTAAAAGGGCCCTGGGCGGTATCCTCTTCATTGACGAGGCATACTCCCTGGCCCGCGGAGGAGAAAAGGATTTCGGCAAAGAAGCCATCGACACTATGGTGAAGATTATGGAGGATAATAAAGATAATCTCATTCTGATTCTCGCCGGATATAAACAAGAAATGAACTGGTTTTTGGAAACAAATCCTGGACTGAGATCCCGCTTTCCTATCCATATTGATTTTCCTGACTATAATATCACCGAACTGTTAGCCATCGCTGAACAAATGTTAACAAAAAGACAATATAAACTCAGTGAGGACGGAAAAAGAGAGCTAGAGCGGTTGCTCGCCGAAAAACTTGCCAAATCCCATGAACACAGCGGCAATGCGCGCCTGGTCCGGAACTTAATAGAAAAAGCCCTGCGTCAGCAGGCTGTTCGTTTAGTGGGGGAAAGCAGCCTGTCCAGGGAGGAGTTAATTCTCATCACTGCCATTGATGTAAAGCTAGCTGCAGAAAGCTTATAATGGTTCTTTCCCACTATACCTCCCGAATATTAAATCTTAAACAGTATCCATTTGCCAGTATCGAGTTCATATTTTATTTCCATGATTTTTTCCACTCCATCTATGACGGACTGGCACCTAAATACCCACATCCGATTGCCCGCAAGTTTTTCCAGGTGTTTTGCAATAATTCTATCTACCTTTACAATCTTTGACTCGTCCTCGTTTTGTATCTTGAATTTGACCGGGTTTATTACCCCAGCCTCGTCAAAAGACGCAAGCATATGAATCGATTTATTGATTATCTTCATGTTGTTTCACCTTCCTAGAGAAGACTAGACATTATGGGGTAGTCCTGCTCTCCCACACCTCCATTCATAGGATCGATTCCGGAATGCAAAAAGGTTGCTCGTATTAATGCTCTGGAACCGTGTTTCGCACGGATCTTATCTATAACGGTATCAAGTTTGTGCTTCTTTTCAGCATTTTTGTGGTTAAACAAGGATAGCTGAACGAACTGATTGGGACTTAGTTTGCTTACGTGTACGCCGATTTGACGAAGGGGCTGACCCCTCCAACATTCCTTTAATAGTATCTTGGTAATACTATAAATTTCTTCAGTAGAGTCAGTGGCCACAAACAATTTCTTTTGGTGGGACCAATAACGAAAATTGGTATCTTTCAGGCCGATTGATACGAGCTGGCAGCAATAACCGGCCTCACGCAACCTGGCTGCTACCGTTTCTACAAGAGATAAAAGAAACTTATGGGCTGTTTCTGTATCTTCCACGTCAAATGCCGCTGTTGTGGAATTTCCCAATCCTTTCATACCCAAAGGATCATTTCTCACCAGGGAGTCTTCAAGGCCATGCGCATACCGCCAGATAAGCAACCCGTGGCTTTTAAGCTTAAATTCCAATCGTTTTGGGTCTGTTTTAGCTAGATCGCCTATGGTCCGAATGCCCATGGCGTGTAATTTAGGTGCAGTAGCCCTCCCCACCATATACAGATTATTCACTGGTAAAGGCCAGAGCTTTTCTTCTATTTCGTGAGGATATAGCGTATGTACTTTGTTGGGTTTAGATAGTTCTCCAGCCATCTTCGCCAGCAACTTATTAGACGAAATTCCGATGTTGACTGTAAAACCCAGCTCCAAATGTATGCGGTCTTTAATCGTATATGCCGCTTCTACGGGGGACCCAAAATGTTTTTCCATTCCCGAGTAATCTAAAAACACTTCATCAACGGAAAATCTCTGGAGATGGGATGAATATTCTCGCAGGATTTGAAGCATAGCATTACTACACTTCACATAAAGGCTATAATTTGGAGGTACCACAACTAAACAGGGACACTTTTGCTTCGCAGAGAAAAGTGTCTCCCCGGTTTCTATAGAGTATTTTTTGGCAGGGATGGACCTAGCAAGAACTATACCACGCCTATTTTCCTGATCACCGCCAACCACGGACGGAATCGTACGTAAATCAATCTTGGAGCCGTGTTGAAGTCTGAAAACAGCTTCCCAGCTTAAGTAAGCAGAGTTGACATCAATGTGGAAAATGGTTCTATCCATATGGTTATACCCCCTGCGCTAATAATTATAGAACATACGTTCGGATGAATCAATAAAAAAGGGAGGTTTTCAATCCCTCTCCTATTGGAAATTTATGGCATATCTGAAATCTGGGCCCTTTCCCAACAAGGTATGGGTTACCACCACCCCCGGTGATTTATTACCTGGTTTATTGTGTAATACTAGGGATGAGGAGGGGGATTATGTGAGTTTACCCAGTAGACGCTCAAAAAGAGAGAAGAAGAAAAACTACTTGTTTTATTTTACTGTCTTATTTTTGGCTTTTTTATCCCTTGTTGCACTGTTCACGGAAAATTACCCGGCCCTGGTTTTAATGGTGGGTTTAAGTTTCATTTTAACTTTACCCAGGCTGTTTTCCCAAAATCCCCGCTTGCTTCACCGTACTCTTTTACTTGGTTTTTTCTTTGTCATTTGGTTCGGTGTCTTTCTTTGGGTAATTCCTTAAAAGCGAAATAACTGGAAATTACCCCTCCTGTATGCTATAATTTGTGCAAAGCTAACACTCCTTTTAAGGAGTGTTTTTCCGTACGGGGGCTAAAAGGAGAGAGGTAGTAGGTGCTTTATGGCAATACAACAAACATTCGTAAAGATGTAATGCTGCAGCTAGAAAAACTGGCAGAAGCCAGTTTTCCCAAAGACCTCCTGGTAAGTCCGGAACTGGCGGAACAATTGGCCTTTCTTACCTATAAAACAAACCGGGAGATAGGTGTTTATCTTGACCGTCACGGCAATGTGCTGCATGTCATGATAGGTGATGATAAAACTACGCCTTTAATTAAAGAAAATCTCCGCCGGGGAGAAGACCGCCTCTCGGGTCTGAGATGTATACATACCCATCCCAGCGGCGACAGCACTTTAAGTGAACCTGACTTGACCAGTTTACGGGAGTTTCGTCTTGACGCCATGGTAGCCATTGGCATAAGTGAAGACAAAGTTACCTCCATTAATGTTGCTTTTCTTGAGCCCAATCTGGAAAGCTTTAAAGTCTATGGGCCTTTCAGTCTTGAGCAAATAGACAAATTCCCTTTTACTGAGATCTTACAGGAAATTGATAAAGCCATTTCCAAACCTCCCGCTTATCTGGTGAAGCAGGAGCAGGAAAGGGTTCTCCTGGTGGGTCTAAAAAAACAAGATACCGGTTTACTGTCTCCCGAAGAATCACTGGCTGAATTGGAGGAATTGGCTAAGACTGCAGGTGTGGAGATAATCGGGAAAATCCTTCTCTCCAGGGACAAACCCGATCCCGCCTTATATATCGGGACGGGAAAGGTCAAGGAACTGGCTTTGCTCCGGCAGCAGCACAAGCTTGACGTCATTATTTTTGATGACGAACTTTCACCCAGGCAGCAACATAACCTGGAAGAATCCCTGGGCTGCCGTGTAATTGACCGGACTGCTCTGATCTTACAAATTTTTGCCGACAGGGCCAAAACAAAAGAAGGAAAACTCCAGGTAGAACTGGCCCAATTGAACTATATGCTCCCCCGTTTAACGGGTCAGGGTACCAGCCTATCCCGTTTGGGAGGGGGAATTGGTACCAGAGGCCCTGGTGAAACCAAGCTGGAAACGGACAGGAGAAGAATTCGTTTACGCATTCGCGACCTGCAGAGAGAGATAGAAGAGATAAAAAAACAAAGAGGTATCCTACGCCAGCAGCGTGAACATACCCAGATACCTGTGGTAGCCCTAGTAGGGTATACCAATGCGGGAAAATCTACCTTGTTAAACGCCCTGACCCAAGCCAACGTACTGGCGGAAAACAAACTATTTGCCACTTTAGACCCCACCACCCGCCGGCTCCAGTTGAAACAGCGAGAAGTGTTGTTAACCGATACTGTTGGCTTTATCAACAAACTTCCTCACCAGCTGGTTGCGGCCTTTCGTGCTACCTTAGAAGAGGTTGTTCATGCAGACCTGCTTTTGCACGTGGTAGATGCCAGTCATCCCTCTTATGAAGCGCAAATTACGGCGGTTAACCGTGTGTTGGAGGAATTAAAGGTCCTTACAAAACCCACCATCCTTGTTTTAAACAAATGGGATCTGATAAAAGATCCCATAGAGGTATTGCCACTTTCCGGGAAGTATGAAACGGTGATTCCCATTTCAGCTTTGCAAGGAACCAATCTTCCCCAGCTCCTGGATTTAATCAATACTCATCTACCTAACCAACCTATGCAAATAACATTATTGATTCCTTTTCAGCAAACCGCTCTTCTCAACACCCTTTACAATGTAGGGGAAGTGATTCATACCGAATACGTGGCGGATGGTATCCTCTGTGATGTCTATCTTTCTCAGCCCTGGTTAAATAAATTACAGTACTATATATGGCAGAAGGAGTAAAATTATGTCCGGCTTTTCTCAATCCTTGCAAAAGGACTACCTTATTGGCGATGACATCCTGAAAGCTTTAGAAGAAGCAAACAGAACATGTAAACCCTATTTAGAAGCTATATCTGAAACAGCCGAAATAAACCAGATGAAGGTACTAAGAGCCTTCCAGGAAAACAACGTGAGTGATTTTCATTTTCACGGGTCCACCGGTTACGGGTATGGGGATAGCGGACGTGATACCCTGGAGGCAGTTTTTGCTTCTCTTTTCCGGGCAGAAAAGGCACTGGTACGGGCTCAAATCGTCTCAGGTACCCATGCTATTGCCATAGGGTTACTGGGCAACCTGCAAAGAGGTGATGAAATTATCGCCGTTACCGGCAGACCATATGATACCCTGTTAAAAGTCATTGGCTTGCACGGAGAGTATGGTTCTCTCATCCATAATGGTGTAGAATATACGGAAATCCCCCTCACTCCAGATAATAATATAGACCTGGAAACATTGTTCAAACATATGACCTCGCACACGAAAATCCTCCTGTTTCAACGCTCCAGGGGGTATGACTGGCGTCCTTCTTTTAACATAGAAACCCTTAAGAATGCCATTAGCGCCATTAAGGCCCGTTTTCCCCAGGTTATTTGTTTTGTTGATAACTGTTACGGTGAATTTGTGGAAACCTGTGAGCCCATTGAAATAGGGGCGGATCTGGTGGCAGGCTCACTGATAAAAAATCCCGGCGGCGGCTTGGCTTTAACGGGAGGATATTTAGTTGGCAAAGAAGCACTAATTAATAACAGTGCTACACGTTTATCCGCACCTGGTATAGGTCTCGGCGTCGGTGCAAGTCTCAACTTTAACCATACTGCTTTTCAAGGTTTATTCATGGCACCTCACATCGTGGGAGAGGCCGTCAAAGGGGCTGTCCTGGCAGCCAAATTTTTTGAAATCTTAGGTTATCCGGTTAATCCTTCAGCAGAAGAGAAACGTACTGATATTATTCAGGCCATCCAGCTAGGCAGTAAAGAAAAAATGATCGCCTTTTGCCGGGGTTTACAGAAAGCCTGTCCTGTAGATTCTTCTGCCAGACCGGAACCGGCACTTTTACCCGGTTATACCAATGAAGTCATCATGGCCGGAGGTACATTCATCCAGGGCTCATCCATCGAACTAAGCGCTGACGGTCCTATCCGCCCGCCTTTTAATATCTACCTACAAGGCGGTTTAAATCTTGCCCATATAAAAATAGGCCTGGTGCTGGCAGCACAGGAGATACTTCATACTAAGGAGCGTTGCTGATGGACCCCTTGTGGACATGGCTTGCCTTAGGTTTTATGGTATTAGGCACCCTGGGAACTTTGCTTCCTTTCTTGCCCGGACTGCCCCTGGTAACTCTTGTAGCACTTATCTATGGATGGCAAGAAGGTTTTGTTAAAATTGACAACTGGTTTATCACTATTAGCATCGTACTTACTATACTAGGGCTTATCCTTGAATATATCTCTGGTCCTTATGTAGCCAAAAAACTAGGTGCCACAAAAGCTGGAATTTGGGGTGCTTTACTGGGAGGGATTACCGGCCTCTTATTCCTGGGACCCTTGGGTTTGCTCCTGGGCCCCTTCCTGGGTGCCGTACTAGGTGAACTGCTCTTTGGCAAAACCCTTCCTCAGGCTACCAGAATCGGTGTTGGTTCCATGGTGGGTAGTGTATTAGGTAACATTTCTAAGTTTATCTTTGCTTTACTTATCACAATCTTATTTGCCTTACGCGTTTTTTAAGAGATTAAATCAATACTTTTTACGGGGGAAGCATAAAATGATGTTAAATAAATAATAAAGGTGGGTTAGCCATGAAAAAAGTGAAAGTTGCCCTCCTCTTTGGTGGACGTTCCGGTGAACACGAAGTCTCACGTAATTCTGCCTACACTGTAGCTAGAGCTTTAAGTGATAAATATGACGTCTTTGCCATTGGTATTTCTAAAGAAGGGGAGTGGTATGGCCCAATACCGCTAGAGGAAATAAGACAATTTGTCCCGGAAAATTATCCCAATCGTAAAGTAACAATCTTACCCACTCCCGCCAGCGGAGGTACCATTTATCAACTGCCCGGTCTTCAACCCGTCCACCAGGTTGAAGTGTTCTTCCCCGTATTACATGGCACCTTCGGGGAAGATGGTACCATTCAAGGATTGCTGGATTTGGCCCAGGTACCCTATGTAGGTGCCGGTGTGCTTTCCTCATCGGTAGGCATGGATAAAATCTTTATGAAAAAAATCTTTGCCGAGGCGGGTTTACCCCAAGTACCCTATCTGTATTTTCTGAGAACACTCATTGATAATCGTATTGATAAAATAATAGCAGAAATAGAAGAAAAACTAGGTTATCCCTGTTTTGTCAAACCTGCCAACCTGGGTTCCAGTGTGGGAATTTCCAAGGCAGTAAATAGAGGCCAGCTGGAGGAAGCCCTAAAAAAAGCTGCCCGCTACGACAGAAAAGTAATTGTGGAGAAAGGCCTCTTCGTTCGGGAACTGGAGGTTAGTGTTTTGGGAAACGACCAGCCAAAAGCTTCTCTGCCCGGCGAAATTGTTCCGTGTAACGAATTCTATGATTATAAGGCTAAGTATATTGATGACCGTTCAGCCCTTTACATACCCGCTTCTGTACCCGAGGAAACGGCAAAAAGATTACAAGAACTAGCTGTAGCTGCCTTTAAAGCTTTAGACTGTTCCGGACTTGCCCGGGTAGATTTTTTCCTTACCAAAGATACCAACGATATTCTCATCAATGAAATCAATACCATGCCCGGTTTTACTTCTATCAGTATGTATCCTAAGTTATGGGAATACTCCGGCCTGCCCATTACCGAACTTGTTGACGAACTTGTTAAATTAGCCGTGGAGCGTTTCGCCGATAAAAAAAGAAATGTAACAAATTATGAGGAGTAGAGAGAACATGTCCCAAGAAATTGTTTATACAGAAGAACAGCTTCTAAAGCACTGCCAGTCCCTTTTTATAAAACACGGAGTACCAGAGGAAGATGCTCTCATTGTTTCACGCATCCTGATCCAGGCTGAGTTAGAGGGTGTAAAAACCCATGGAATCAGTCGTATTCCCAGTTACTTAAAAAAGATAGATCTGGGGACAATTAATCCCCGTCCTAATATCTCTATTATCAAAGAAAATCCTGCCAGTATTGTACTGGACGGTGATAATGGATTAGGCCAAGTTATAAGTTATAGGGCTACTGAGATGGCTATGGACTTAGCAGAAAAAGCAAGTGTCGGCATCGTTTCTGTCCGAAACAGCAACCATTTCGGGGCAGCTTCTTATTACTGTCAAATGGCTGCAAAACGAGATTTTATAGGCTTGGCTTTTACCAATTCACCGCCGGGAATACCACCCTGGGGAAGTAAAAAAGCTTATTTTGGCACTAATCCCATTTCTTTTGGTTTCCCCACAGCGGGAGAATTCCCCATCATTATTGACATGGCCACAAGCATTACAGCCCGCGGTAATATTATCCTGGCGGCAAAAAAAGGGGAGAAAATTCCCTTGGGCTGGGCCCTGGATCAAGAAGGCAAGCCTACGGAAGACCCTCATGCCGCCCTTGCCGGGGCTGTACTTCCCATGGCCGGTGCTAAAGGATATGCCCTGGCTTTAGCCGTAGAAATCCTGTCTGCCCTTTTAAGCGGTGCAGAGATAGGTATCAACATACCCCCAGTAACAGACCTTGAAGGTAAAGCCAATATCGGACACCTGATTGGTGCTATTAACATTGATGCCTTTATCAATAAAGAAAGTTTTAAAAAACGATTACTCCACATGATTGAAGAAATTAAAGAACAGCCCTTAGCCTATGGGCATCATGAAATCCTTATTCCTGGTGAAAGAAGGTACAAAGAAGCCTTGCAGAGAGGCAAAGAAGGCATAAAAATCAGTGCAGACTTAGCTAAAGAATTGGAACTTATTTAAAAATATAGAAGCGTTTAAGAACAGGTCAACTTGCAGGTTGACCTGTTGCTTTTTGTAAACTGGTATTACCACAGACCAAACCAAAAAATTTTTTAGTAAAAAATTCATTGTAGAAGCAGGTATTTTTAATTGAGCATTTTGCAAAATAAGCTTTTTTTGAAAGATTGACAGATTACTCAAACCATC
>CAZWTM010000088.1:0-9944 GCA_964637385.1 uncultured Peptococcaceae bacterium | reverse complement strand
AGGACTCATAATTTTTTTCCAGTTTTAAGGTCTTGACATTTTACCGTGGGTCTTAATAATTAAATTTCATATAATGTAAGTAAGAATTATTCTCACTTTCTAATCCACATATTATCTTATACTATCTATAAGAAAATGACAATAAACTTGTCCTTAGTTTTTCCCCCAGTTTTTTTTTCATGCTATTCTTCGTCTTTACCGGCAATTCTGGCCAGGGCCACTACTTTATCATTTTCTCCTAAACGCATAATCTTGACGCCCTGGGTTGCCCTACCCATGGTGGAAATCTCATCTACAGAGACACGAATCATAATGCCATCCAAGGTAATGAGCATAATTTCATCACCCTCTGAGGCGATCATAATGCCTGCTACCAATCCATTACGGGGAGTAACTTTAATACCGATGATGCCTTTCCCGCCACGGGACTGGGTGCGGAACTCGGTGAGAGGTGTTTTTTTGCCAAAGCCTTGCTCAGTAATGACAAGGAGTTCTCCACCATCTCTAAAGGTTTCCATACCCACTACCATATCACCGCTTTCCAGGGTAATACCCTTGACACCACGAGCCGTCCGTCCCATGCTGCGCACATCATCTTCAGAAAAACGAATAACCATGCCCTGACGGGTTGCCAGGATAATTTCGTCCTGACCATGGGTGAGTTTAACACCAATAAGCTCGTCATTTTCATCTAAAGTAAGGGCAATAATTCCGTCTTTCCTGGAAGAGTCATATTCCGTAAGGCTTGTCTTCTTGACAATCCCTTCCCGGGTAGCAGTAACCAGGTACTGTCCTTCTGCAAAGTCACGGACAGGGATGACGGCGGTAATTTTCTCGTCGCCGGATATAAACAAAAGGTTAACAACGGCTGTACCTTTCGACTGACGGCTGGCTTCCGGAATTTCATAAACTTTTAAACGGTATACCTTACCCTTATTGGTAAAAAAGAGCAGGTAATGATGGGTAGTGGTAATAAACAAATGCTCGACAAAGTCTTCCTCCTTGGTAGTAATGGCTGTAATGCCCCTGCCTCCCCGTTTCTGGTTACGGTAAGCTGTAATAGGCTGCCTTTTAATATAACCACCATGGGTAATGGCAATAACTACGTCCTCTTCAGCAATGAGATCTTCAACTTCCAGGTGTTCTTCCTGAGCACTGATCTGGGTACGGCGCTCATCACCATACTTATCACGAATAGCTGTAATTTCTTCCTTGATGACCTTCAGCACCAGCTTCTCATCGGCCAGAATACTCTTCAGATGAGCGATTCTTTTGATCAGTTCCCGATATTCTTCCTCCAGTTTTTCTCTTTCCAAACCAGAGAGCTTTCCCAGACGCATATCCACAATGGCCTGGGCTTGCTTTTCTGAGAGAGCAAAGCGCTCCATTAAATTCATTTTGGCTTTTTGCTCATCACGGGACTGGCGGATAATACGAACCACTTCATCAATATGGTCTAAAGCTATTTTTAACCCCTCGACGATATGCAAGCGTTCTTCTGCTTTCCGTAAATCGTAACGGGTCCGGCGGACAATAACATCCTTTTGGTGTTCCAGGTAATAAAAAAGCATTTCTTTAAGGTTGAGAACCCGGGGTTCGCCGTCAACCAAAGCCAGCATGATTACACCAAAGTTGTCTTCCAACTGAGTTTGTTTATACAATTGATTAAGAATAACCTGGGGATTCACATCCCGCCGCAGCTCGATGACAATGCGCATGCCTGTACGGTCCGATTCATCCCGGAGGTCGGTAATTCCATCAATTTTCTTATCTCTAACTAGTTCTGCAATTTTTTCGATTAAACGGGCCTTATTCACCAGATAGGGAAGTTCTGTGATCAGGATGCGCATTTTCCCATTATTCATTTTTTCAATCCGGGCAACACCCCTTACTTTAATGGAACCTCTCCCTGTTTCGTAGGCCTGTCTAATACCCTCCCGGCCCATGATAATTCCCCCTGTGGGAAAGTCAGGACCTTTTACCGTACTCATTAACTCTTTGGGTGTAATATTGGGATTGTCAATGAGAGCTATCACACCATTAATCACCTCTACCAGGTTATGGGGAGGTATGTTGGTAGCCATACCTACAGCAATTCCCGAAGATCCGTTCACCAAAAGATTAGGAAAGCGGGAAGGCAGGACGGCAGGTTCTTCCAGAGAATCATCATAGTTGGGAACAAAATTGACCGTCTCTTTTTCAATATCCCTTAAAAGCTCCATGGCAATCCTGGCCATACGGACTTCCGTATAACGCATGGCTGCTGCCGAGTCACCATCGATGGACCCAAAGTTGCCGTGACCATCGATTAAAGGATAACGTGTAGAAAATTCCTGGGCTAAACGGACCATGGCGTCATACACAGCCGTATCACCATGGGGATGATAACGTCCCAACACATCCCCCACGACACGAGCTGATTTTTTGTGGGGTTTTTCATGGGACATACCCGATTCATGCATGGCATATAGAATACGCCTGTGCACCGGTTTCAGTCCATCCCGTACGTCAGGCAGGGCACGTCCTATAATAACGCTCATGGCATAGTCAATGTACGATTTTTTCATTTCTTCTTCTAGTCTAATGGGTATAATTTTACCATCAGTGTAAGCTTCCATTTTTTCACCTACTTGTAACTAAAAATTGATAAAGATAAAACCTTAAGTAAAATAGTGAGACTAGCTTTTAAAGCTAGTCATTTTTAATTTGCTCATTTCTGATTACCATTTCTTCTAAGATTAAACTTTTCCAGTTGTAGTATAGCTTTTTTAGTAAACAATGTAAACATTTTGAGGAATAAGAAATAATAGAGGCGAACACATTAACAAAGAAGAACAATAAAGGAGGTGACAAAAGTGAAAGATCATGAAAAAGAAACATCTCAACAAATAATGAAACACGGTCAATATATGAACCCTTTTAAAACAAATGCCGATATGTTGGATAATCTATATCACGACCAGGAATTATCGGTTGAGTTAAGTGACGAGACGGCATCTCCAGAACTTTTTAGCAAAGATAAATTTACTTTTAGAAAAAAATAAAAATTCCCCCTTGTTCTTAAGGGGGTTATTCATTGTATAACGCTGTTAATCAAATCGTTTAACTTTTCAAATTGGAAGGGTTTTCCAGTATTCCCTGAGCACCCACTCTTTCCGCCACTTCATTTAAACTTTCGTGGGCAGAAAATAAAATCAAAGGGATATTCCTTGTTTCAGGATTAGCTTTTAATAAATTAGCCACCCTTTCTCCACTCATTTCCGGCATACACATATCCAAAATGATTAAATCTACATTTTCTCCGTTAATTGATTTTAAAGCCTCAACGGGAGATGAAAATGTAAGAGGTGTATGTCCTTCTAATTCTAAGAACAGACTGACGGAAAGCAGGATTCCCTTATCATCATCAATTACAGCAATACGCAAAATAACCATCCTCCCGGAGGTAAAAGATAAATAAATTTCTTACATTGATGTATTCTATATGAAATGGACATGTCTGACAATGAGTGTAAATTAACTAAATTTGTAATTCTTAATATAATCTTGTCGATTTACCAGAGATTACGTCAATAAAAAGGTTTCCGGGAATAGTTTGCGTAAAAACATCGAAGTTGTATGATTTCATATATTTTTAAATTCCCAGGCCTTAATGGCCTGAGAATTTTATGTCAAATATCCAGATTTCTTACACTCTTGGCATGGGCCTGGATGAAATCTCTCCTGGGCTCTACCTTATCACCCATCAGAATGGTAAAAATTTCATCGGCGGCCATGGCATCTTCCAGGCTTACCTGTAAAATTGTCCTTTTTTCCGGATTCATAGTGGTTTCCCACAATTGTTCAGGATTCATTTCACCAAGACCTTTGTAGCGCTGGATTGTATAATTGTTTTTACCCATTTTACTGGTAACTTTCTCTAACTCTTTGTCACTGTATAAATATATTTCCTCTTTCCCTTTTTTAACTTTGTAAAGGGGAGGCTGGGCTATATAAACATATCCCGACTCTACCATAGGCCTCATATACCGGTAAAAAAAAGTAAGGAGTAGGGTACGAATATGGGAACCGTCCACATCCGCATCTGTCATGATAATGATTTTATGGTAACGGGCTTTCTCCAGATCAAAGTCCTCACCTACACCTGTTCCCAGAGCCGTAATCATGGACCTGATTTCCTCATTAGCCAGGATTTTGTCCAGGCGCGCTTTTTCCACGTTAATAATTTTACCCCGTAAGGGGAGGATAGCTTGAAAACGCCTGTCTCTTCCCTGCTTGGCAGAACCACCGGCAGAATCACCCTCTACCAGGTAAAGTTCCGACATTGCAGGATCCTTGGTAGAACAATCGGCCAGTTTTCCAGGCAAAGCCGTATTTTCTAAAGCATTTTTTCGTCTTGTCAATTCCCGGGCTTTGCGGGCTGCTTCCCTGGCCCTGGCGGCATTAATGGCTTTTTCGATGATCTTGCGACCTACCGAGGGATTTTCTTCTAAGAAAGTAGATAATCCCTCATTAACAATCCCTTCTGTAATTCCCCTTACTTCACTATTGCCCAGTTTGGTCTTGGTTTGTCCTTCAAACTGAGGCTCTCTTATTTTTACGGAAATGATAGCTGTTAAGCCTTCCCGGATATCTTCTCCTGTAAGATTGGCATTGCCATCTTTAAGAAGGTTATATTTACGGGCGTAATCATTTATAACCCGGGTTAGGGCCGATTTAAAACCGGACTCATGGGTTCCACCTTCTGTAGTATGAATATTATTGGCGAAGGAGTAAATATTCTCCATATATCCATCATTGTACTGTAAGGCTGCTTCCACTTCTATCCCTTCTTTTTCACTGGCAATATAAATGGGTTTGGGATGAAGGGTGTCCTTATTCTTATTAAGATACTTAACAAAATCAACAATACCACCGTCATGCTGGAAGACCAGTTTTTCATTAATTCTTTCATCTTTTAAGATAATCTTGATGCCTTTATTTAAAAAAGAAAGTTCCCGCAGGCGGTGGGTTAAAATATCCAGGTCGAATTCCGTTTCCTCGAAAATAGCAGAATCTGGAAGAAAAGTAATAGATGTACCTGTACATTCCGTTGTCCCGATGACTTTTAATTCAGTAACAGGTTTACCCCGTTCATAGCGCTGGTGATGTATTTTACCGTCGCGTTTTACTTTTACTTCCAGCCACTGAGAAAGGGCGTTAACGACAGAAGCACCTACCCCATGCAGACCGCCGGATACTTTATAGCCTTCACCACCGAATTTGCCGCCGGCATGCAATACAGTAAGCACTACTTCCAGGGCAGGTTTATCCATCTGAGGATGTTTTTCCACAGGGATACCCCTCCCGTTATCTGTAACGGTCACACTATTATCTTTATGGATAATAACCTCAATTTTATCGCAATAACCAGCCAGGGCCTCATCTATACTATTGTCAACGATTTCATAAACCAAGTGATGCAAACCGCGGGAGCTTGTACTACCAATATACATTCCAGGGCGTTTTCTGACAGCTTCCAAACCTTCTAAAACCTGAATCTGACTTGCATTATATTCATTACTCATATTACTCACCTCTTTATGTCAGACTTCCTAAAGGTTAATTATAACAAATTGTTGTATATCCTCACAAGAAATTACATTCGTCAAAAAAAATAACAAATACACCTTATACTATTTCCGAAAAACGTTTCCAACAAAAAAGGCATTGATTAATTTTTCAATGCCTGAGTTCATTATTGTTCCTCGTTCCCTTCTTCCAGGTCCAGTATGTTTAAAGCGCGTTTTTGTAAGGTTATGGAGGAGATGGGAGAGTAATATACCTTTTCTTTAGTAATAATAAAGCTTTTAATTTTATCTTCTGTGCCCACTACAAAGATCAATCCTTCATCCTTGGCAATTTCTAAAAACTCTCTGGTAGCTGGACTATGTTTTGTGGAGTCCAAATCAAAAATCCCTACAACTTCTCTTAAAAGAACGGAAGTATCTCCGCCTAAATGTAGAAACACTTATTTTCCCCCTCTACATTTTGTTAACGTGCCCTGCTGGACCAGGAATTTCTGTATGGTTATCCTGTCATGATCCAAAGGTATGTCTTCTGTAGTTGTGATAAAGCACTGTATTTTTTTTTCTTTTATTATATTAAGCAAGAAACCTCTTCTTTCCTGGTCCAACTCGGAAAGTACATCATCCAAAAGAAGGACAGGAAATTCACCTGATTCTGCCTTAAAAAACTCCAGCTCCGAGAGTTTTAAGGCGAGAACTGCTGTTCTATGCTGTCCCTGGGAACCGTACACTTTTAAATCATTACCGTTTAACGAGATTAGTAAATCATCGCGGTGGGGTCCCCATAAAGTTATCCCTTTTTTTATTTCTTCCCCTCGATGTTTTTCTAATTCCTCTAATAAAACCCTTTTTAAATCATGGGTTACCTTGAGTTCTTTCTGCCTGGATAAAAGATAGCGAATTTCCAGGTTTTCCTGGCCATTTGTCAATTTTCGCTGCATTAAACGGGTTAAAGGCGATAACTTTTCTAACACACTTATTCTCTTTAATATAATGCTTTCACTAAGTTCTAAAAATTGCTGGTTCCATATTTCCAGTTCATCAAAACCTTTACCACGTTCCCGAATTTTTTTAAGTAAGTAATTTCTTTGCTGCAAAACCCTGTTAAACTGCTGCAATTTCAGAAAATACCCGGGACTTACCTGAGAAATATCATTATCTAAAATTTTTCTCCTTTCCAAAGGAGATCCTTTGATGATATTAAGGTCTTCCGGGGCAAATAAGACGGCTGTTAAATTTCCTAAAAGCTCAGAAGTCTTATTAATTTTCAGCCCATTTACTTTGATTTCCTTGCTGTTTTCTTCACCGCTTTTATAAAGGACTTCCAGGGTGACATATCCCAGCTTATTTTTAACCTTTCCTTGAATAGAAAAAGCATGGTGCGTCCAGTGAATCAGCTGTAGGTCACGGGCAGGACGATAGGTTTTGCCTGTAGCCAGGTAATAAACGGCTTCCAATAAATTTGTTTTACCCTGGGCATTGGGTCCGGCAAGAATATTTAACTGGGCCGAGAAATCCTCGTTTAATGTTTCATAGTTGCGATAATTGGTAAGACCCAATCTCTCTAAATACAAGGGGCTGCCCCTCCTATTATGACCTGACAGGCAAAATCAAATAAAGGAAATTATCACTGTCGGCAGGTCTGACGATTCCCGGACTTAAGGGACCCGTAAACTCAATGGTTACTATTTCGGCTTCCACATTTTTTAAGACATCAATAAGGTACCGGGCATTAAAAGAGATATTGACAGGTTCTCCTTCCAGTTCTATGCCAATTTGTTCATAACCTTGTCCCAGTTCAGATTTGGAAGAAACCACCATAGTGATATCGTCAATTTTTATATTGATGGTGTTGCTGTTGTCATTGTGCATAGAAAATAAAGAAATTCTTTCCAGGGATTCCTGCAGCTGTTTTGTTTTGCAGCGTATTTTGGACTTGAACTGGGTAGGTATAACCTGACGGTAATTGGGAAACTGTCCTTCCAAAAGCCGGCACACTAAACGGATATTGGCAGACATAAAGGATACCTGGTTTTTTGTAACGGAAACAAACAAAAGTTCATCTTCATCAATTACCAGGCGAACCAGTTCGGACATGATTCTTGCCGGAACAATGAAGCTGAAATTATCCCCGGAACTGCTTTTAGGAATACCTTCCCTTAAGGCCAAACGATGGGTATCAGTGGCTACCATTCGTATTTTGTTCTCGTTTACTTCACATAATATGCCAGAAAATAAAGGGCGGGCTTCGTCACTTCCTGCCGCAAAAACCGTTTGTTTGACCATTTGGCGAAAAAGTGAGGCCTGGAGGGATATTTCATAGTTGCTTTTAATGTTGGGCAATGCGGGAAAATCATCAGGGGGCAAAGTTTTTAAAATAAGTTCAGAGTTTTCATATATTATTATAATTTCATGGTTGTTGTTCAGTGCCAGAGTGATAGCACAGTTGGGCAATCTCCTTACTATCTCTGAAAAATGACGGGCCGGGACCACAATCGTTCCTTCGTAAATTACATCAGCCGGTACATAACACTGGATGCCCATTTCCAAATCAGTAGCTGTAAAATATAGTAAGTTGCCTCGGGCTTCTATTTTGATACCTGAAAGAACAGGCAGGATATTTTTAGTACTTACTGCTTTTTGCACGGCCTGAACACCGAATAAAAGATTTTCTTTTGTGGCTGTTATTTTCATAAAACTGCCTCCCCCAGCATATAATAATAGTTTTCAAAATCGTAGTAGTAGTAGTAAGGAATGTGGATATGTGGAAAGACGTGAAAAGGCCTGTTATACTGGCTTTTTTGGTGCTGAATAAAATGTGGACAAGTTAGCCTGCCTGTCCACAATTCATCAAATAAAAAGGTGTTATGAGATTTATCCACATGTTAATAACATTTTATCAGTAAAAATATCCACATACTAACCATTTTGGATTTTTTCAATAATATTTTTAATGGTCATTTCCAATTGAGGGTCTTTTTTTATGTCAGCGGAGATTTTCTCATGGGCATGGATGACGGTAGTGTGGTCACGTCCGCCAAACTCTTCACCTATTTTGGGTAATGACATATCTGTGAGCTCCCTGCAGAGGTACATGGCTACCTGTCTGGGAAAGGCCACGTTTCTTGTGCGCTTCTTGGCTTTAAATTCATCCAGTCTTAAACCAAAATACTCCGATACTTTACTTTGGATAAGGCTGGCAGTAATTAATTTGGGACGGGAATCGGGAATAATGTCTTTAAGGGCATCCATGCAGAGCTCCATGGTGATCTCTCTGTTGCTTAAGGAAGAATAAGCGATAACCCTGATCAAAGCACCTTCCAGTTCGCGGATGTTAGATTGTATTTTATTGGCTATGTAAACCATGACTTCATTAGGTACGTCAAGATTTTCTATTTCTGATTTTTTGCGCAGGATGGCAATTCTGGTTTCTAAATCAGGGGGTTGGATATCGGTAATTAAGCCCCATTCAAAACGGGATCTAAGCCTGTCTTCAAGCGTGGGTATGTCTTTGGGTGGACGGTCACTGGAAATAATAATCTGTTTATTGGCTTCATGTAAGGCATTGAAGGTATGGAAAAATTCTTCCTGGGTCCTTTCTTTACCGGCTAAGAACTGGATATCATCCACTAGCAATACGTCTATATTTCTGTATTTATTGCGGAAATCCACAGTTTTATCGTCACGGATAGCGTTAATTAGTTCATTGGTAAACTTTTCGGAAGATACATACATGACACGGGTATTTTTGTGGTGTTCCAGAACATAGTGGCCAATGGCATGCATTAAGTGGGTTTTTCCCAGACCTACACCTCCATAGATAAACAAGGGGTTATAAGCTTTGGCGATAGCTTCAGCTACAGCTAAAGAGGCGGCATGGGCGAACCGGTTGCTGTTACCCACGACAAAGGTGTCAAAAGTATATTTGGGATTGAGGGTCATACCGCTGAAATCATCAGATTGAAAAGAAGATTTAACGGTTGCCCTGTTTTTATCAAATTTTACATTGAGTTCGTTTTCCTGGCCAGGAATTAAGAAGCGTAATTTAACTTCTCTATTCAGGACATTTTCCGCCTTACTTTTGATAAGGGAATAATAGCGGTTTTCCAGCCAGTCTTTAGCGAATTCATTGGGTACACCTATGATTAAATGGTTGTCCTCTAGAGAGATTAAATGTGTTGACTTTAACCAGGTTTCAAAACTAGGTCTAGATAATTCCTTTTCTAACTGGGATAAAATTGCTTGCCATATCTCTGTATGCTGATTTTTTAACATTAAGAATCCTCTCCAATTCGCCAACCATTAATTTATATTAAAAAAAATTTGGTCTACCCCAGCCTTAGCGTTGAGCTATACTTATCTCATTAACTTAATCTA
>CAZWTM010000087.1:0-10214 GCA_964637385.1 uncultured Peptococcaceae bacterium | reverse complement strand
GGTTTTATGGGTCTTGTTTTTTGTCCTTTTTCGGGTCAGTTAATTTTCAGGATAGGCTAATAATTTTATAGATAGTTGGAAGGCCTTTTAAGGGGTAAATTTTATCAGTTAAAGGGTAGTCCAACACTGGATACTTTAATGAAGTATCGGGTGTTGGATTTTTTTTTTATTAAAGGGGTGATTAAAATGGCGGATAAAGTTCGTTCTGCCAAAACTACAACAAAAATGCAGCCGCTTGTTTCGATTATCATGGGGAGTAAATCGGACTGGCCGGTAATGAAGGAAGCAAGCCTTATCCTGGAAGAACTGGGTATTCCCTACGAAAAAAAGATAGTATCCGCCCACCGCACTCCCGATTGGATGTTCAGCTTTGCCGAGCAGGCACAGAAACGAGGGATTAAAGTTATTATTGCCGGGGCTGGAGGCGCGGCCCATTTGCCGGGCATGGTCGCTGCCAAGACCTTGCTGCCCGTTATCGGAGTGCCGGTGCCTTCCGCCCATCTTCAAGGTTTGGACTCCCTGCTGTCCATTGTCCAGATGCCGGCCGGAGTGCCGGTGGCCACCATGGCTATCGGCGCAGGCGGGGCGAAAAACGCCGCCCTTTTAGCGGCCCGGATCCTTGCTTTAAATGATGAGCAGCTTGCCGGGAGGTTGGAAGTCCGCAGGGACACGATGGCCCGACAGGTTCTGGAAAACGAGGAGTGGTCTTAAGCAGATGGTGAGGACAATTCTTCCTGGTTCCGCTATCGGTATCCTGGGGGGCGGCCAATTGGGCAGGATGACAGCTATTGAGGCCAGAAAAATGGGCTACCGTATTTTTTGCCTGGATCCTACCCCCGGGTGCCCCTGCAGTCAGGTGGCTGACGGCCAGATAGTCGCCGGCTTGGACGATGTGGAGGCGGCAATCAGACTGGCTGAACAGTCCGATGTGTTGATATATGAATTTGAAAATATTGACGTGCGAGTTGTTGAAGAACTGGAAAAACACTATTATTTGCCCCAAAAAAGCCGTCCTCTGGCTGTAGCCCAGAATCGTATCCTGGAAAAACAGCAGTTGCGCCGGGGGGGCTTCCCGGTGGCGCCATTTGTTAGGGTTACTAACCCGGATGAACTAAAGGCAGGATTGGCAGAAATCGGTTACCCCGGCGTGCTGAAAGTAGCTATGGGAGGCTATGACGGTAAGGGACAACTGGTCATAAACAACTCCCAGGAATTGAACAAAGCTTGTGAGCTGGTAGAAGCAGGCAATAACGAGTGGGTTTTAGAGAAAATGATTTCTTTTACCTGTGAAGTTTCGGTTATAGTGGCCAGGACGGAAACGGGAGAAATGGCGGTATACCCGGTGGCGGAAAATATACATCGCGAGAATATTCTTCACATGACGGTCGTTCCGGCCCGCATTTCTCCTCAGGAGGAAGCGGCTGCCAAAGAAATTGCCAGGGAGATAGCCAATTTCTTACAGGTAGTTGGTCTTCTGGCAGTGGAGTTTTTTGTTACACCATCAGGTTTGCTGGTTAACGAATTAGCGCCACGGCCCCACAATTCAGGACATTACACCCTGGATGCCTGTTATGTATCCCAGTTTGAGCAATTGGTCCGTGCGGTTTGCGGGTTGCCTTTGGGGTCCACGCACTTGCTGACCCCTGCGGTTATGATAAATATCTTGGGTCGTGACTTGCCTGAGATATTGGAAAAACTGCCCAGTTTTCCCGGACACGTAAGAATACACCTGTACGGAAAAGGCGGCAATGTGGTGCCGAAGCGTAAAATGGGACACCTGCTTATTAAGGCGGACGGGCCGCAGGAAATAGACGAGATCATAAGAGAATTTGAGGATAGGTGGTATTTTTTCTGCCGGGCGAAGGAGGAAGTTTAGGCCATGGACAACATGCTTGAACTGGCGAAAGAGAACCTGACATCGCCGGTGGTGCTTTTTTTCGGTTTGGGTTTGCTGATCACAGTTATTAAAGCTAAAGTGGAGTTTCCAGGCACAGTCAGCAATTTTATCATCATTTATCTTTTAACGGCCATTGGCATTAAAGGGGGCGCTGCTATTGCCGCGGCAGGACTAAGTTCAATTTTCCTGCCCATTCTGGGTGGCATTTTTCTGGGACTTATTATTCCTGTATACTCTTTTTTCGTCCTCTGGCGTCTGGGCAAACTTAATTCTGATGATGCAGCGGCTATAGCGGGGCACTATGGCTCAATCAGCGTGGTTACCTTCATGGCCGCTACGGTGTTTTTAACTAACTTGGGTATTGACTACGAGGGCTATATAAACGGCCTACCAGCGCTGATGGAAGTACCTGCTATTATTGTGGCGTTAATCCTGGCCTTTTGGGTCAAACAAAACGGTTTACAGGCTTTGCAGACGGAAACAGTTTCCTTGGGGCAGGTGGCCAAAGAGGTTGTTCTGAATAAAAGCGTTGTATTGCTCCTGGGGGCCATGGTAGTGGGTTTCGTGACCGGGCCCAAAGGAATGGAGACAGTAAAGGTTTTTTATAAAGATATCTTTATGGGAATTTTGAGCCTGTTTATGCTGGAAATGGGAATGATTGCAGCAGGTAAGTTGGGGGAACTTAAAAAAGCAGGGATATTTCTCGTGCTTTTCGGTATAATTGCGCCAATATTAAACGCCCTTTTGGGAGTTTTGACAGGGCTTTGCCTAGGTATGAGCGTCGGCGGCGCGACCCTGCTGGGGGTGCTTGCTGCCAGCAGTTCTTATATTGTAGCCCCGGCGGCCATGCGGGTTTCTCTGCCCAAAGCCAACCCGGCTTTATATTTGGGGGCTTCCTTGGGTGTTACCCTGCCCTTTAACCTGATTTTTGGTATCCCCCTTTATTATCATATGGCCGTTTACTTTGCCAATCTTGTGTAGATATTTTGTTATTTAACGATAAAACACATTTCTTTAAAGGAGGGGGTGACCAGGTGAAGCTTTATGATAAAAAGCGGATCAGCATAATTGTGGAAAAGGCATGCCGGGATAATATCATTAAATTGCTTGAAAAATCTGGAGCAAGTGGGTTTACAGTGTATAAAGATATTTATGGCAAAGGAAAAAGTGGTATGAGGGGTGACCATAGCAGCTTAAACGAAATATCCGGCAATCTGGAGATTGTAAGTATTACCAGCCCAGAGGTGGCGGAGCGCATTCTTCAAGGGTTATCAAACATGATTGAAAAGGGTTTTATCCTAACAGTTCACGTTATGGATGTAAAAGTTATCAGGGACGATCATTTTTCGTAGAGTCAGTAGTAAAAATGGAAGACTAATGAAAATTAATGATTGATTTGAAGGGAGGAGTATAGGTGCCGGAAAGAGCATATCAAGTTTTAGCCGGGCCGGAAGGCTACCTGCCGCCACCGGCCGCTCTCATGGGTGTGGTACTGCCCGAAAAAAATGAGGCATTGGTAGAGGGCAAAGTGGTCCCGGAAGAAGAGGCAATGTATAAGATTGCCGAGAAGCTGCTGGGGGCTAAAAATCCTGTATTTTTCCCCGGCCCCCAAATTCTATGGGCTTGGAAGGAGGGTGTGGCAGAAAAAGCTGCAGCGGTCAAGAGGTTGGCAGTATCAGCGGGAGCAAAGATTATTCCCATGCCCGATTACCGTCCCAAGTATCCCATGATTAATCCTGCAGTGGAAATTAACCCTAACCATCCCAACTTAACTATTTGGCATAATAAGATTGATGTTTGTGTCTTTGTAGGTGTACACTGTCATTACGCCAATATAGCCCTGAAGATAATCAGGGGAGGTACGGATTGCTATACTATAGCCTTATGCGGGGCAGCAGGCCATGAGGATGCCATGATTTCCCTGAGAGATGTAGGTTTGCCCCAATTAAATCGACTTTGTGAAATCATTAATGCGGCAAAGGGGGCAACAAGATGAATGTACAGAGGGTTGTAGAACCGGATTACCTGTTTTTTGAAGCTAAGAGAGAAAAGAAATTCATTACCGGCAGTGAAGCCGTTAAGGAAGCTATTAAACGGGCTAATGTTGATATAGCTATTTCCTATCCTATTACACCTCAATCGGAGAGCATGCATCTGGTTGGAGACCTATATGCAGAAGGATATCTTAAGGATTATTTCCGGGGTGAAAATGAGTTTGCAGTTATGTCAGAAGCTGCTGGCGCTGCTATGGGAGGGGTGCGTGTCTTCACGGCCACAGGTGGGCCTGGAACTTTGCGAGCCTTTGAAATGTTTCCGACCTGGGCCGGTGCCCGACTGCCCATTGTCTGTGCCTTTATGACCAGGGGGGTAAATTCTCCCCTCACTATTCAGCCGGACACCATTGAGATGTCCTTTATGCTGGATACGGGGATCATGATATTCCATGCCGAAACGGCTCAAGACCTTTATGATATGATACTGAAAGCCTTTGTAATTGCCGAAAAAACAGATGTTCATATTCCGGTGGGGGTTTTTGTCGATGGTTTTTTTGTAACCCATACGCGGGGTAATGTGGAGGTAGCACCGGAGGACCTAAAGTTGCCGCCCTATGATCCGTACAGCGCACCGGTGCCTGTGATGGATATGGAAAATGTTCCCATACGGCAGATGCGGGACCCCTTTATCATGAAAAGTAATTTTATCAGTTATGCTGCCCATGCCTCCTGGCAACAGGAAATACTGGCGGCTGCGGAAAGGGCCAGGAAATACATCCATAAATATTTAGGGGGACTGGTGGAAGCGGAAAACGAAGGGGCCAGTATACTTGTCATTGCCTCCGGGACAGCCGTTTCCCAGAGCAGGGAAGCCATTGCATTGGCTCGGGAGGAAGGGATAGATGTGGGTTTGATAAAAATTAAAAGCATCCGGCCATTTCCGACCGAAGAAATAAGAGAAATGATCCGATATGCCAAGGTGGTTATCGTTCCTGAGTTTAACAGGGTAGGTTGGTTATGCCGGGAAGTTAAGGCAGCGATGGATAATACCACCAAAGTGGTGGGCGCTCCAAGGGTTTTTGGCGGGATGACTATGCCTCCCGAATTAATTTTGGCTGAGATAAAGAGGTGTTGGGCATGAATAAAAACCTGTTCAGTATATCCCCCGGTTTTGAAGATGTTATGCCTCCTGAATATCGGGAATTGGTGGAAATGGGACTTTTCGGCAAGGGGCTGGATGTTTCCGACCTGGGAACTTTCAAAGAGCTGCTGGAAGAGCATCCCCTGTGTGCTGGCTGCGGGTTGGCCCTTTCCCTGCGCCTGATTCTGGCCTCCCTGCCGAATCCGGAAGACACCATAATCGTGGGCTCAACCGGGTGTAATTCCCTTGCCTTTCCCCAGGTAGCCGTGCACAATATCCATTCCCTTTTTGGCAATCAGAACGCTGTTGCTACAGGGTTAAAGCGAGCGTTGAAACTAAGGTTTCCGGATAAAATCAAAGACGTGGTGGTCATAGCAGGAGACGGAGCTACTGCTGATATAGGCCTGGATATGGTGCTTCACTCCTGGTTCCGAAGGGAAAACATCACCACGATTATGCTTGACAATGAGGCTTATGCCAATACAGGTGGCCAGGAAAGCGGCATGTCCTGGATTGGGACTGTGCTCAACATGGCCCCTAAGGGCAAAAAATTTTCTAAAATTAGTATGCCGGAGATTGCCCGGGAAGCCGGTTGCGCCTATGTAGCGGTTTGTTCGCCATTCAGTCCTAAAAAACTGGAAAAGGTAGTGCGCCGCGCTATCCTGGTGGCCAGGGAAACGGGGCCCAGTTATGTGCAGGTTTTTTGCCCCTGTCCAACCAACTATAAGTTTAAACCCCCGGAAGCGATTAAGATAGTTAAGGCCAGAGAAAAGGATGGAACGTACATTAGTAGAGAATATATTTCGCCGGAAGCGCAGGAGCTGTTAAAGCGTCTGGAGGCGGAAGCAGGTAAAAAGGAGTGAATTGTTAGTGGATGACAGGATTTCCATCAGAATGTCTGGATTAGGCGGTCAGGGAGTAGTTACTGCTGCACATATCCTTGGTATGGCAGCAGCTCGGAACGGTATGGAAAGCACGGTCAATCCGTTTTTTGGCGCGGAAAAAAGGCTGGCGCCTGCAGAAAGTTATGTGCGTATTTCCAGGAAGCAAATTTATGAGCGGGGAGAAGTGCTTTTCCCTGACATCATTGTGATTTTTCATCCTCACGTAATTACAATGGGTAAATGTTACACTATGCCCTTTTATGACGGGTTAAAGCCCGGAGGCAAGGTACTTATCAACGCCGATAACCCTCGGGAACTGAACCAGGAAGACCTGGCGGGTCTGGCCCGATTAAATGCCAGGGTGTTCTATGTTCCCGCTACCAGGATTGCCATCGAGGTAGGGGGGACAGAGCTATCCGTGAATATGGTTATGCTGGGCGGGTTAATAGGTATTACCAACCTGGTTTCATATGAGGCGCTGAAAGAGTCCATTGAGGAGAGGTTTGGTGGCGGTAAGTTTGTAGCCTCTGGTACCACAGCAGCACTGGACGACGTTTTGAAGAGTAAATATGGCAACTTGGCCCAGCTGGTGGAAAAAAACATGGCAGTAATTGAAATGGCTGCTGCCAGTGTTAAAGAGCTTACCATTAATGGTAATCCGGATAGATGGGAGGAAAGGACCCGTGTATGCTAGTGCTAAGGTAACCGAAGAAAAGTGCACCGGGTGCCGGATGTGTATATTTATCTGTCCTGACCCGAATGTTATAAAATACGTAAAGACTGTTAAAAAGGTGGAAGTGGATCAATCGCGCTGCAAAGGCTGTGGTTTGTGTACAGCCGTTTGCCCCAAAGGAGCCCTGGCGGTCAGCAGTCTTTAGGCGCAACGAAAAGGCCAGCCCCGGGTTGCAGCTGTAGCAATAAAAAGGGTGCATTGGTAAAATTATGATACGATCTGCTGTATAAGGTGGGGGAGTATATGGCCGGTATTAATGCATTCTTCCAGGGGCGTTCTGCCGTTCTTCTAACAAAACACGGAAAAGAACAGGTTATCAAGCCAACACTGGAGAATGCTGTGGGCATTCATGTCATTGTAGAAACACGCTTTGACACCGATCGCTTCGGTACCTTTACCAGGGAGATTGAGCGGCCCGGGTCCCAGTTGGATACGGTGAGGCTAAAGGCCAGAAAAGGCATGGAGCTGACTGGCCTGGACATCGGGCTGGCCAGTGAGGGAAGTTTTGGCCCCCATCCTGTAATGCCTTGGGTACCCTGGAATGTGGAAATAGTTTTACTGGTGGATCAAAAGGAAAATTTGGAAATATGCGGTGAATATGCTAGTTTTAATACTAATTATGCCCATGTGATTGTCTCCAACTTTCAAGAAGCAGAAAACTTCGCCCGTAAGGTAGGGTTTCCGGAGCACTGGCTGGTGCTGCGGCCGGATAATGAGCGGCATCAGTCCATATTTAAAGATATTAACGATTGGGAGCATTTGAAAGAAGCGGTGGCGTGGGGTATTGCCAAATCGACTGTCGGTAAAGTATTTCTGGAGACCGATATGCGGGCTCATGCTAATCCAACCAGGATGGGTAATATTCAAAAAGCTGCCGAAAACCTAGTACAAAAAATAAAAAAGCAGTGTCCCCGGTGCGGCACTCCGGGTTTTTCCGTAACCGACAGGAAAAAGGGCCTGCCATGTGAATGGTGCGGCAGGCCTACGGAGGAAATAAGGGCAGTAGTCTATACCTGCGCCAGGTGTGGTTTTTCCCAGGAGGAAATTAAGGATCCGGACGAAAGGGCGCCAGCCGGGTGCTGTCAATATTGCAACCCATAGTATGGGAGATCATATGGGGATGCAAAGCCGCGAAATGTAGATTCCGGGAAGGAATTGTCAAGGCCGATTTAAAATGAGCTATTTGCGTTGTAAACATTTTTGCCCTCTGGGAGGCTAACGCCCATACCAGACATGGACGTTTTCCAAGCCATAGGACAGAGATATTAACCTAATATTGGGACAAGTGGCTTATATATCCTTTACCACCCCTGTCAAAGGGCATACTTACCCTAACACCCCCTTGGAGGGCCCTTTCCCGTAGTGTAATTTCTCCGATTGGTCCTTCTCAGGCTGCCTTTACCAGGTTTCTCAAATTTATTCCTTGTTTTTGTCGTAGCCGGCCTACGGCCATCGCCAGTATCACCATCAGGGCCAGTGCACAACGCAGCTTCATCTTTTTCAGGCCCCGTATAAAATGCTTTTCAAATCCATAGACCTCATCCAGACGGGCATTTACCCTTTCCACGGCCGTACGCTTCTTATAAGTTGTCTTCCATTTGTAACTGGACCGCGCTAAGGGCGTGAAGACCCGCCTGTTCTCTGCCAGAGGAATACGCACTCCACCCGTCGCGGAACACTGCTCCATTCCCCGGCACTTCACCCCGTACGTTCTCGCTCCAGCTTTTGCATCAGCTTCTCGTCGGGTAGATACTCGAGAACCAGGATCAGTCGTTCCAAATCACCCAGTTCGTCAATTTCCTGCCACCCAAAAAGTCGTTGTTGTGGTATAATAGCTATAAGGGAAACCTCCTCTGGTTCTTTTTTGGGGATATAAAAAAGAATTCGCCAGAAAAGGAGGGTTCCCTTCTTATTTTTCTTGACTTTGTCAGTTGAAGACTCGAAAGCCTTGTGAGTCTCATTAGAGGTATTGAGTAAGGTATAGCCTTCTGGATTAAAGACCTCTTGTAATACACCCTGACTCATTTTCTTGAGGCGACTAGCCACGATATAGTCATAACCCTTGGCCTTAATACGCTTCAGATTTAGTTTACTGTTAAGCCCCCGGTCGGCGACAATTACTACACGGTTGATATTAAACCTTTGACTTAATTTGTCTAAGGAAAGCTCAAGGGTCTTACTATCCGAGGTATTGCCGGGGAACAACTCATAACCGATGGGTCTCCCTTCGCTATCTACCAATAATCCCATGACAATCTGCACTTCATTGACCTTGTTATCCTTACTGAAACCGAAATCCCGAAAGCCATCCTCTTTGACACTCTCGAAGTAGAAGGTGGTTACATCATAAAAAACCACATCTACCTTTATGTTGAACAGGGAACGATTCTGTTTGAAAACAAAGTCTTCAATACGCTCCTTATTCTCTGCGAGTAAATCCAAGCTACGATATAGATGATTCAGATCAATCTCAGGAATACCCAGATATTGATGGCGTCTTTCAAAGGTACCAAGCTTACTTAAGGGAGACAATAAATGCTGGACTGACATAAGAAAGCATACGGAATTCAGATCAAATTGGACCTTGGTTTGATGTTCCTTAAACTCAGTGAAGAACCTATCCAGCTCGAATAGTCGCCAAATCTTACGGTAAGCAACAAAACCGTAATTACGCAGTTCACCTTCGGAAAAGTTCCCTAAAGTCGGAGAGTTTGCCGAGGGTCCGTGGGCTATCTCGGCCAGACGCTGAGCCAGTCTTTGAAAAGAGGGGTTGCCCTCAATAAGGTCTTTACGCCCAAGATTAAGAATCACCTTATGCTTAACAACACCGTCTTCGCGGTAAGATTCAACCAGGCGGACATATTCGTAATTACCAGCTTTAACAACTTTTAAATGCATAGGATGGCCTCCGAAAGAAGCATCTCTATGCATATTGTACCATCATATAGATAGTAATTGCCAGATATGTCAAGTCTGATGCAAAAATAAATTGTCCCTACACTTTTGCAAAAATCAGAGGTACGACCCAGTATTTATGCGGGTTTGAGGGCTCTCATCGCTCTCCAACTGACAAACTCAGGAGTGCCGGCTCCTTGGTCTTACGAACTCACGGTGCATGAAAATAAAGATTATTCCCCTTCTACTAATGAGAATTGCTATTATATTTTCGGGACAAAAGGAAGTGTTGCCTTTCCGTCGCTAAAGATTTACTCCTATTTGGACGGGAAATGGGGCTGGTTTGAGAAGCTTCATCAGGAAACTATCACATCTACTGAAAATGATCCCATGACCGAGGAGTTAAGACATTTTATTGATGTAGTCATTGGGAAATCTGAGCCATTAATTACAGGAGAAGATGCCTTGGAGACATTGAAAGTCCTTTATGCTGTCAAAGAATCGGCTGAAAAAGATAAGGTTGTTTATATTAGTTAATCTAAAACAATAATAGGCGCCCTCTGCACCATAGGGGCCATCATGGCTCTGCTGTTTAGAAGTCCTAAACCGCCCCTTAAATTAGGGAATGAAATAAGCAGTTGATGGTTTTTAGAGATAATTATATTTATTT
>CAZWTM010000086.1:0-10332 GCA_964637385.1 uncultured Peptococcaceae bacterium | reverse complement strand
CTTAATTCAATTGCCTGTCGTTATGGTGTACCAATTTTATCTTAATAAAAAAAAATCTTAATAAAAAAAAGGAGGAATTAAAAAATGTTTGAAACCACACGGGAGTACATGGCGAAATTAGGCTTACCGAAAGGAGATCTAGACAACCTGCCAACCTCGGGTAAAACCTTCCCTGATGGCGCCCATTACCGCCTTGAAGTTCCCACTGTAAACAGTGCGGAAGCCTTGAAGTCCCTAATGGAAACAGCAGCCCAACTTGGTATCACAATTAACAGGGTCGATGAGACATATGGCTGCTTCAGACATACCCTTGATGAACTTAAAGAAATGGCGGCCATTGCCAAAGAATATAAAGTAGAGTTGAACATTTCCATCGGACCCAGGGCCACATACGATACCAGCGCCACACGTTTAAGCACGCAGGGTGTACGGATCGGCTACCGTTTACGCGGGATGGAGCAAGTCTTAAGAGCCGCCGAAGATGTTAAAAGAATAGCTGAAGTAGGAATCAGGGGTGTTCTTGTCTATGACGAGGGGATGCTGTGGGTATTAAGCAATATGAGAAAAGACGGACTGCTCCCCAAAAACATGCATTTCAAACTCTCAGCCCACTGCGGACATGGTAACCCGGCCAGCTTTAAAGTACTGGAAATGCTGGGGGCAGACTCCATTAACCCGGTAAGAGACTTAACTCTGCCCATGATGGCTGCGCTCCGTGCTGCCACCCCGCTTCCATTAGATATCCACACAGATAACCCTCCAGGATCCGGCGGATTTATAAGAGTATACGAAGCGCCGGAAATTGTCCGCGTTGCCTCCCCCGTTCACCTTAAGTGCGGCAACTCCGTATTAGGCGGACACGGTGAATTAACCAGTGCTAAAGACGGCGTGAACTTAGCAAAACAAGCTGCAATAGTAAAGGAAATGATGAACCGTTACTTCCCCGAAGCCATCCAAAGTGCAGCAGGCACCCCAGACATGGCTATTCCTGAATAACAAACGTACAATTAGCCCTCATTGTTCGTAGTGAGGGCTAATTCAACTATATAAACCAATTTATTTAGGCAAGGAGGTCAAAAGGATGCTGACTTTTGACGTAGTTGTAGTAGGAGGTGGCGGTGCCGGGTTGAGGGCAGCTCTGGAGGCTACACGGGACAAAAACTTAAAGGTAGCCGTGTTTACAAAAACTTATCCTACACGCTCTCATACAGGGGCTGCCCAGGGCGGTATTAATGCAGCCTTCGGTTTCAAAGATCCTACAGATAGTATTGAAAAACACTTTTACGATACGGTAAAAGGCAGTGATTTTTTAGGTGATCAGGATGCCATAGATTTCTTTGTTAACGAGTGTCCTGAATGCATCTTAGAACTGGAGAGAATGGGGGTACCTTTTTCCCGTGACGAAAGGGGGCGTATTGCCCAGCGTCCCTTTGGAGGTGCGTCTTCCCCCCGGACTTGCTATTCCGCCGATAAGACGGGTCACGTGATCCTGCATACTCTCTATGAGCAATGTTTAAAAAATGGAATTAAATTCTATAATGAATGGTTTCTCCTGGAGATAGTGGTAGAAAAAAATAAATTACATGGCTTGATAGTACAAAATCTTCGTAACGGGGCTATAGTCCCTGTTAATACAAAATCAGTGGTCGTTGCTACGGGTGGTTTTGGGCGAATTTACTGGAATCGTACCACAAATGCGCTCAATATGACAGGAGACGGTACTGCAGCCTGTTTTCAAACAGGTATTCCGCTAAAAGACCCTGAGTTTGTCCAGTTTCACCCCACCGGTTTGGCAGGTACAGGTGTGCTTATGTCTGAAGCCTCCCGGGGGGAGGGTGGATACCTTATTAATAAAAACGGGGAGCGCTTTATGGCCCGTTACGCCCCCGAGAAAATGGAACTAGGCCCTCGCGATTTAGTTTCAAGGGCCATCGAAACGGAAATCCGTGAGGGACGCGGGATTGAGAAAAATGACAACTTCCATGTCTTGCTAGATCTCCGTCATCTTGGTAAAAAGAAAATACTGGAATGCCTCCCGCAAATCCGTGAATTGGCTATAGACTTCGAAAACTTAGATCCTGTTGATCATCCCATACCCATCAGGCCTAGCTGCCATTATATGATGGGAGGAATCCATATTTCCAATTATGCCACTTGCTCTACTCCGGTGCCCGGAGTACACGCCGCAGGAGAGTGTGCCTGTGTTTCCATCCATGGTGCCAACCGTTTAGGAGGAAATTCTCTGGCTGATGTCATTGTCTTTGGAAAAGCGGCAGGAAAAGGAGCCTGTTCTTCTGCCAGGGAGCTTTCATCAGGTGAAAAAACATTGCTTCTTAAACGTTCATCTTACTGGGAAGAGAACTTTAGAATTATTAGTAGAAAAGATAAGGGCGTCAGAGTGGCAGAGATCCGTGACAGGCTGGCCGTTACTATGTGGAATAATGTAGGCGTATTTCGTACCCAAAATGAAATGGCAAAAACCTTATCTGAGGTGGAAGAACTCTTACATGAATATAAACACTGTTATATAGGCGACAGCAGTACCCATTACAATACAGCGTATATTCACTATCTTGAAGTGGGGAACCTTCTCATCCTGGCTAAAGCCGTTACTTTAGCAGCCATAGCCCGCAAAGAAAGCCGGGGATGCCACGCTCGCGATGATTATCCGGCAAGGGACGATGCTAATTACCTTAAGCACAGTATAGTGACAAAAATAGGAGAAGAATTCCAGCTATCTTACATACCAGTCACCATTACCAAGTATCAACCTGAGGAAAGGAGATACTAATGGCTATGGACAGAGTGATTTATCGCATCAAACGTTTTAACGGTAAAGAGTCTTACTACCAGGAATTTTCCCTACCTTATGAAAAAGATAGAACCATCCTATGGGGACTTATTAAAATAAGAGATGAAATTGATCCATCTCTGGGCTTTAGGTCAGCATGCCGGTCGGCGATTTGCGGGAGCTGTGCTATTCGTGTTAACGGTAACGCCCTTCTTGCATGCAAAACTTCTTTAGACCAGCAGCTTGCTCTTTATAAAACTGATACCCTTATAATTGAACCTCTGGCAACTTTTCCTATTATTAAAGACCTGGTAGTTGATTGGGATGACAAGTTTGAACGGATGACAGAAGTAAAACCCTGGCTAATCGGTGAGAAAGACTGTGCTGGGGGAACTGGTTATTATTCCCAATTGCCCCAGGATTTCCAAAAGATTTCCAACCCCACCGATTGTATTCTCTGCGGCTGCTGCACCTCAGAGTGTACACAACACACCAATTTACAAGAGGAATTTTACGAACCCTTTATTTTTTCCAGAGCCTGGCGTTTTGCCGCTGATTCAAGGGATAAGGCAGCAAGGGAACATTTACTGCCTGCTCTCAACAAAGGTGGACTATGGAAGTGCGTTCGCTGTCAACAATGTGTGACTAAATGTCCTAAGGGCGTTCGGCCAGCCGATCACATCTCTGATTTACGCCACCTTAGTATGAATCTAGGCTTTACTGATAATCCAGGGGCACGCCACGCGCAGGCCTTCTACGATAATATCCAAAAAACAGGAAGGCTTAACGAAGTTACCTTGCCCTTAAAAACAGAAGGCTTACTAAAAACCCTGAAACGAATACCCCTGGCCCTGCGTATGATGCGGCACGGAAAATTGAAGCCCCTCCCTTTACCGTCTCCTATTAAAGGCATAGAAGGAGTACGAAGGATCTATAAGTTTATCCGTAAGGAGGGAGTAAAATGAGGTATGCTTTCTTTCCTGGCTGTACCCTGGAGGGAGCTGCAGCTGAGAACCTTACCGCTACGAAAAAGGTGGCTGAAGTTCTAGGTATTGAACTTGTGGAAATACCCGGCTGGTCCTGCTGTGGGGCAAGTCATTTACAGGATACAGATGACCTTTTGTCAGTGACAGTGAATGCCAGGAATATAGCTTTAGCGGAAAAGATGGGACTTCCCTTATTAACCGTATGTAATACCTGTACCTTGATGCTAAAAAAAGCCAAACAACACCTTGATAACGACGACCAGACCAAAGGTACTGTAAACCAAGCCCTTTTCGAAACCGGTTTACAATATCAAGGAAGTAGTGAGATCAATCATTTGCTTTGGGTTCTTATCAAAGATTACAGCCTGGCTAAACTCAAGGAAAAAATAGTTAAACCCTTAACTATTTTAAAAATCGCCTGTTATTATGGCTGCCACATTATACGGCCGCCTGATATCCTCGGTTTCGAAAATCCCACTAATCCCTCCTCTCTCGAATTAATTGTAGAAACGCTGGGAGGAACCGTGGCAGACTTCCCCAACCGGTTAGATTGTTGTGGTTTTCATGCGTTTTTCCCGGCAGAAAAAGAGATGCTTAAGATGTCCGGTACCCATTGTTTAGCGGCAAAACGAACCGGGGCTGATTGTATTGTAACACCTTGCCCCCTTTGTCATATGCAGTTAGACATGTATAAAGCTGATCGGGAAAAGTATATTTGTACTGATACAACTATCCCTGTTTTGCATTTATCTCAGCTAGTTGGCCTTGCTCTTGGAATAAATCCCACTGAACTCGGTATGAAACATAATATTATTAGTACAAGAAAGATAATTACTAAAACAAGTTAAATTTATCCCGTTACCCTGACGCAGGAGGTGTAGTGAATTACACCCGTAAAGCCTTTGATCTCCTGTGGGAACCATTGTCGGCTGGTTATTTCTCGGTACTACATCCATTGACGCACCGATTGCAGTGCGGCTACATAGGAACTTGTTGAACCTATCTACCTCTCCATCACCCTTTCGTCTCTCATTCTAGATTATATGGCGGGTAGATACGAAAAGAAGGATTGAGCCTTTCTCAATCCTTCTTTTTTATAAACAATTTTATAGCTCTCATTACCCGGTTTGCTGCCCTTTCCATCAGTTCTGCACCGTTCTTCATACACTCCTCCAGCTCCATGGGCCCTTCGGCAATAGAGAAAATAGCATCTATCCCCTGGTCATAAAGCATGTCGGCCCCCCGTCCAATCTTGCCTACCAGGGCAATGACAGGGATGTTCATACTTTTAGCCACAGTTGCTACACCCATGGGGGTTTTACCATGGGCCGTCTGGAAATCCATCTGCCCTTCACCTGTAATTACCAGGTCGGCACCTGCCATCTTTTCCGCAAGCCTAGTAGCCTGAATAATTATTTCAATGCCTCTTTGCAGCTGGGCATGACAAAAGGCCATTAAACCTGCTCCTAAACCACCGGCGGCACCCGCACCGGGAAAATCTTTTACATCCTCCCCTACATCTCTTTTGATCACTGCAGCCAAATGAGCCAGGTTACGATCTAAAAGCTCAACCATTTCCGGTGTGGCCCCTTTCTGGGGTCCGAATACGACGGAAGCCCCTTTTGGTCCGCAAAGAGGATTGTTGACGTCGCAGGCCACCATCACCTTACATTCCTTAAGCCGTGGATCTATCTTGCTCGTATCGATTTTCTCCAGGCGATTCAAACTGCCGCCGCCAAAAGGAATTTCTTTACCCTCCGCGTCTAAGAAACGCACACCCAAAGCCTGAGCCATTCCAACTCCACCGTCATTGGTGGCACTGCCGCCAATCCCGATAATGAACTCCCGGCAGCCCTGGTCCAGGGCGGCTTTGATCAACTGCCCCGTACCATAAGTAGTGGTAACCAGGGGATTTCTTTTTTCTTTGGGTACCAGAGGCAAACCTGAAGCCAGGGCCATTTCAATCACAGCCGTTTTCCCGTCGCCGAGAATACCGAAATATGATTCCCGTTCCTCTCCCAAAGGGCCAAGAACATTAACCTTAATCGCCCGTCCACCGGTGGCATCAACCAGCGTTTCTACCGTACCCTCTCCCCCGTCGGCCATGGGGATTTTTTCGATTATAACATTTGGGCAGACAGCTTTAATTCCCCGTTCAATGGCCTCTGCTGCCTCTCTAGCCGACATGCTTCCTTTAAAAGAATCAGGAGCAATGACAATTTTTTTTACTAAGGCCTTGCTGCTTCCGTATTTTCTAATCATAACAAACCACCTTTTTTTCTTTTTAAAAGTTTTGCTTTATAGCAGTGACAATATTAAGCTTGTTACTACAGCAAAGGAAACCCCATAGGCAAAATTAAGCTTTATGCTTACTTCGAAGGGACTTTCCTTTGTAATACCGGTCATGATCAGAGACAGCGCAGAGAAAGGTGAAAGTATGAGATAAAGTAAATAACCGGCCAGTAGGGTAACAGCCATTTGCAGTTCCGTGAGAGGTAACGTGCCAACGGGTAAAGTTACCGCCACAGTGGAAATGCTGATAATTGGATGGACACCTATTAAAGAAAGTAGCGCAATCACCGTTAACAGCAAAGGTATAAGGGATAAAGCCGAATTAAAGCCTAACCTATTAATCAAGGCAACAATGTACTGACCTATATTGGAAATACGTAAGGCATAGCCCAGAAAGCCGATAGCGGTAAAGAGAAAAACCTCATTATGCATACCCGGCAACGAAACGTGAAGATAGTCTCTGAACTTCTCTTTAAAAATCGCCATTTTCTTTAAGATTAAAGCCAGGATAAGCGGTGCCGTAAAAGAGACCAAAGGCACCGTGACCAAGACGCTTTGGTCAATACACAATTCTAAGAGAATAATGTAAAAGATAAAAAAGGCGATAAGACCAATTAGTTTATAAGAATGCCTCTTCCTGGACTCAGAGGTTCCTTTCTTATGGGGAGAAGCAAGAAGCCTAACGTCAGGTTCTTTTTGATTCAATCTTTCAATGACTATACCTAACAAATTTCCCACAATGGCCAACAATAGCCCAAGGGGCGCTATTTTATACCAGGGGATCTTTAGATAGTGTAAAACAACAGCCACGGAAACAAAGTTGGGGGACCACATCAGATTGGTACAGAACCCCCTGGTTAAAGCTTTATAATATAGCTTTTTGGGGTAATATTGACTGGTTTTTTCCATAAGCTGGTGAACCAAAGGTATAGTGGCCAAATTGAGGATCATACCTAACCCGTTTACTATGAAAACAGTGATGGTATAAAAGCTAAAATTAGAAGTTATATATTTTTCTGCCAGTTCTAATATGCCTTCGGCATAATTGTCGTAGTATAAAATAATACTTAAAAGGGGAACTGTTAGTAAAAGAGTAATGATACCCGCATTCTCGGTAAAGGCTCTTACCAAGTCTTTTAGCCCTGCATTACTTTTTATAAGGATGTACGTACCTAGAATGAAAAGAGCCATTGCTAGTAATTTATTAGAATTTTTCACATCAGGAAAAACCACAAGGAAAATAATAAAAATGATAATGACCATGGAATATTGAAAAAATTCCCACGGGTAAAAAGAATTTACGAGAAATAAAAAAACGTAGGCGAACATCAGATATATTCTGCTTCTTTTTCTCAATTGCTCCATAAATACCCCAACTTATTCTATGTAAATAAATACAGTTCTACAAAGATTGTATTTTATTAATATTCATAGACTCTATAGTCTTTTTAACTAAAAAAATAGCTTCTCCCTACATGTTATTTGTATAGATTGCCTTTGTTTTAGGACTATACAAATAAATATTATTTATTAGAATTTAATAATAAGAATAAATGCAATAAGAGAAGGGAGGTACACATGGACCTATTTTACGATAGTTTTAAAAATATTGCTGCTATCGCTCTTATTGCCTATCCCTTAACCAAGAATGCCAGTTTTCGCCGCTCTCTTATTATGAACCCAACCTCCGATGATAAATTAATATTGTCACTGCTTTTTGGGGGTTTCTCCATTCTGGGGAACCTGCTGGGTATCGAGACTTTTAACGGCGCTCTCATCGACAGCCGTATTGTAGGACCGGTTGTTGGCGGTATTGTAGCCGGTCCGGTGGTAGGCATTGCTGCTGGTCTCTTAGGCGGCCTTCACCGTTTAACTATGGGTGGCTTTACGATTGTGCCTGATTTTATTGCCAATATCATTGGTGGAATCATTGGCGGTGTAATTTACCATAAATACGGGAAAAAGAGAATGAATTTTATGATAGCTTTTTTGGCCGGTGTCCTGGCGGAACTGGTTTTAAAGGGATTAACGCTGCTTCTGGCCAAACCGGCAATCGTAGCAAAAGCCCTGGTGAGTATGATCGGCTTAACCACTACCCTTGTCAATGCCCTGGGGGTCGCTATCTTCGTAACTTTTGTCCAGGATGTGCAGTCCAGTCAGCATTTGATTGGTGCTAGCTATGCCGAAAAGGCTTTGGAAATCGCACGTCAAACCTTACCTATCTTAAAAAAGGGTTTCAATGAGAAAACCGCAAGCGAAATAGCCCAGGTCATTTATAATATTGCCGGGGTAGATGCGGTTGCCATTACTGATAACAAGAAAATCCTGGCTTTTAAAGGAGCTGCCAGTGATCATCATATACCTGGCAATCCCGTCTTGACCTCATCAACCCGCGAGGCTATCAAAGGTGAAAATGTTTTGATTGCAAATTCCAAGGAAGAAATCGGCTGTCCTGTGGCCAACTGCCCTTTAGATGCGGTAATTGAAGCACCTTTAACCTGTAACGGTGAATTTATAGGTTGTTTGAAAGTATATAAAGTTGGGGACATCATGCATCTGCCTGATATTAAAATGGTGACGGGTATTGCCAATCTCCTCAGCCTTCAACTAGAGAATTTAAAGTTAGACGAGCAGGCCAAACTCTTGGCCAAGGCTGAGTATGCTGCTCTCAAAGCACAGATTAACCCCCATTTTTTATTTAATGCCCTAAGTGTCATCAAGCTTTTAGTCCGAACCGACCCCAAACGAGCTCAAGACCTTATAGTCAGTTTAGCCACCTTCTTTCGAAAATCCCTTAAACATAACGAAGATCTTCTTCCCTTCTCAGAAGAGCTTGAAGGTGTCCAGATATATCTTGATATCCAAAAAGCGCGTTTTGGTGAACGCCTGCAGATCGAGATAAATGTAGAAGAAACTTGTAGTAATGTTTTGTTTCCTTCCTTTGCCCTCCAGCTACTGGTAGAGAATTCCATGAACCATGGGCTCTCTCCTAAAAAAGGGCTATTAATTCTCAAAATTAAGGCACACGTGGAAAATGGTCACCTTGTAGTATCAGTACTTGACAATGGCATTGGCATTCCCGAAGAAGTAATCCAAGCTGTAAAAGTTAATTCTATGAAAAGCAATATGGGAATCGGCTTAACAAACATCAACCGTCGCTTAAAAAGTCTTTATGGCAGTAACTATACCTTCCGCTTAGAAAACACTATGGACGGTTCCTTGGTATCCATCAATATTCCGGTCTCTTACAATTAAGGGGGGTGTATAAAGGTGATTACTAGAGTTCTCATTGCAGATGACGAGGATCATATCTGCCAGGAACTGGATTACCTCCTGGGTCAGGAAAAAAACGTGAAGGTGGTAGCCATTTGTTCCTCTGGTGACGAAGCCCTTGAGAATATTTGCCAGCTCAAACCGGATGTGGTTTTTCTTGATATTGATATGCCAGGACTGGACGGCATTAAACTTGGTAATTATCTAAAAAATCTTAAAAACTGTCCGTATATCATTTATGTAACAGCTTATGACAAGTTTGCCGTTGAAGCCTTTAAAGTGGGAGCGAAGGGATATATTCTTAAGCCCTTTTCCGATAAAGATGTTAAAGAGCAGTTAGCTGCTGCAGTCACTTATCTGGATGAAAAAGGGATGCAGGGATCCCCTCAAACCCTCCAAACCCCTGTACCTTTCCCCCGTGTAGTCGGTGAGCTTAACGGTAAAATGAAACTTTTTGATCAAGAAGAGTTGCTGATGGTTTATGCCAAAAACAGGTCGGTTTTTCTCCGGGTTAACGGAAAGGACTATTTGAGTCACTTTTCCCTGTCCGAATTTGAGGAGAAACTTCATCCCGGTATGTTCTTTCGCTGTCACCGCAACTACATCATTAACCTCTACAAAATTAAAGAAGTAGTACCCTGGTTTAATGGAACCTATCTACTGATTATGGATGACCCCGAGAAGACTGAAATTCCTGTGAGCAGAAACAATGTAAAGAGCTTTAAAGAACTATTAGGTATCTAAAAAACACCTCCCCCAGAGGTTTTTTTTTTTTGCACATAAACTTTGTTCCACCTTTAATGTTTTTATTTCTCGTAAGCATATATGTTAACCCGTAGCAAAATAGTGCTGCTGGTAGAATATTTATTATCTTTTTTCTGCTAATAGTTTATTGTTAGAATTGAGATATTTATTCAAATTCCCTTTGTTTTTGTAATTAATATGAAGAACCTGAAAGGGGGGGAAGCGTTTGATTGTTATCAATACCAA
>CAZWTM010000085.1:0-10346 GCA_964637385.1 uncultured Peptococcaceae bacterium | reverse complement strand
CTGGTTGGTATATGCAGTTGTTAAAGAACGTTTCAACTTTATTTTCGTACTAATATATATGTATTAATTAGAAAGGGGGATTCCCCCTTTTCTAATTTTCATTTGAATTTTTACCGGAGAGATATTTTTATAAAAAAATTTTTTTATAAGAGGATTTTGTCGTTAAATAGCGAATATGTACAATTGGCAAACGATGAGTTAACATTGAGATAATAATAGCAATTTTGTACCATTGAACATTATTTCACACTGCTATATAATGTTATTGAAGAATAGGACTATGGGGAGGAGGGGGATAGGTGAAAAGTCCAGAAAGCTCTGGGCAGGCTGAAGTTGTAGAAACTTTATTTTTTACAGGCTATGCCAAACTACCTTCCTCGATCACTGCTGAGAAGCTGTATGAAGTAATAGCGGTGGGTGTGGAAGTAAATCCCTGTGATGGTACAATTATCGATGCTGATTGTACCCTTGCTACGAACGTGGGGAAGAACTTCTTCCGAAAGCTGGTCATAGGGTACCGCTTAACTGATGGGATTGAAAATCTCGTGGAACGTTTTGAGAAGAGGTATTATGGCAGTGCACGAAAAGCCATCGTCACAGGTCTTAAGATTATGTACGAAAAATGGCTTACTTACTATGAAAACAAGTCCCAGGTTTCATGTGTAAATAAATAACTAAAAGAGTATGGTCTACGCCTCTCTAGAGGCGGGTCGCTACTTGATTGGAACTACCATTTTGCTTACGGCAGGGTGAATACCATCACCGGCAGAAAGTAAGTAAAACCTGGCTGGTTATGCTGCTTATTGTATTTTAGCCGCATATCTTGCCAGGTTTTTTTATGGCAATTAGAAGCTATAATAATCTAAATTTGCCGTGTTTTCGTGAAATCATTTTCAATCTCCTTTCCGTTTTAAGGATAGAAGTGGTGGTAACCGTTCCTACGGAGGTGATAAAATGGCCGATACCTTGTTTTTCAGTGCTCAAACCAAACCCGCCGCAGGGCTAACGGTGGAAAAGCTCTATGGTGTTTTAACCATTGCCATGGAGATTGACCCAGAAGATTCACGTATACTGGATGCAGAATGCACTTTCAGTACTGAAGTGGCCAAGACCTTTTTCAGCAATCTTCTTGTGCAAAAGAATCTATTGAATGATATAGAGAATATCCTTAAGAGCATTGAAAAAAGATATAAGGGTGAAGTGAGGAAGGCCCTGATTGTGGGAATTAAGAAAATATACCGGGATTATGTAGCATGGCGTAATGCTCAACCCAGTGTCACTTAAGCCTCAGGCTTAAGATATATAAACTTAAGATATATAAAACATTTACAAGGAGGGAAAAAGATGTATCAAGAGCGTATTAGAAACAAAAAGCTTCTTGATAAAGTAATGTCTGCAGAGCAGGCAGCTGCCATGATCAAAGACGGCATGAATATCGGTACAAGCGGTTTTACCCCGTCCGGTTATCCTAAAGCCGTACCTTTGGCCCTGGCCAAGCGGGTTCAGGAGACAGGAGAAAAGCTGAAAATCAATTTATTAACCGGTGCCTCCGTGGGTGATGAATTAGACGGGGCTCTGGCCCGCGCCGGTGTGGTGAATAAGCGCCTGCCCTATCAGACCAGTAATGAAATGCGTAAAGCCTTAAATGATCCTAATGGAGTCCAGTATCAGGACCAGCATTTGAGCCATACTCCCCAGCAGGTGCGCTACGGGTATTTTGGCGATATTGACTTTGCTATTGTTGAAGCCTGTGCGATTACTGAGGAAGGCCATATTGTTCCTACTACTTCCCTGGGTAATTCCCCTACCTTTGTAAAAGTGGCGAAAAAGGTTATCATCGAATTGAATACCAGCCAGCCCCTTGAGCTAGAGGGAATGCACGATGTCTATATTCCCCAGGATCCCCCTAACCGGGAACCCATTCCTATCACCAAAGCTGGGCAGAGAATTGGTACTCCTTACATTGAGTGTGGTCCTGAAAAGATTGCTGCCATTGTGGTCACAGATATTCCCGACAATGTTCGGCCCCTGGCGCCCCTTGATGACGAATCCAGGGCTATGGCCAAAAACCTTATTGGTTTCCTCAAGAAGGAAGTAGCCGCCGGTCGTCTCCCCAAAAATCTCCTTCCCTTACAATCGGGGGTAGGCAGCGTAGCCAACGCTGTACTGGCAGGTCTTTTAGAATCCGATTTCACCGACCTGGAATTTTACTCCGAAGTGATCCAGGATTCTGCCCTGGACCTGATTGATGCCGGGAAATTCAAAGTCTGTTCCGGTACTTCCATGACCCCTTCGGCTGAAGGCTTAAAGAGATTCTACGCCAATATTGAGAACTATAAGAAGACTATCATTCTTCGTCCTCAGGAAATCAGCAACAACCCCGAAGTTGCCCGCCGTCTTGGCGTTATTAGTATGAATACTGCAATAGAAGTGGATATTTACGGGCATGTTAATTCTACACACATTATGGGAACCCGCATGATGAACGGTATAGGTGGGTCCGGAGACTTCACCAGAAATGCTTACCTCTCCATCTTCACTACCGCCTCTACGGCAAAAAACGGGGAAATCTCCAGTATTGTTCCTATGTGCTCGCACATTGACCATACAGAACACGATGTCAACGTCATTGTCACAGAAATCGGCGTGGCTGACCTCCGTAATAAATCCCCCAGAGAAAGGGCCCTGGAAATCATCAACAATTGTGCCCATCCCGATTTCAGACCCATGCTTTTAGATTACTATGAAAGAGCGATTAAGACCTTAGGAAAACAGGCCCATACACCCCATCTTTTAAGTGAAGCTCTTTCCTGGCACCAGCGTTTTATCGAAACCGGCACCATGAAAATTAAATAAAATATATAGCTGTAGCAAATTTAGAAAAAATGGTCAGGACACAGAAGCGGTGCAGTAATAATACTATCAACTGCCAACTGCGAACTGCCAACTAATTGAGGGGTACCCAAAGGATAAGCAAAGTAACTGGGTCCCCTTGGAGGAGATTTAAATCGGTTAAAATAACACCGATTTAAATAGAGCAGGTTGCTCAGTGTCGCTTTCCTTCAAAGGAAAGCGGCCACACATCGTCTTACTGAGGCGGTAAAGTGTGAATCCGCGTAGGCAAGAAGGGTGATGGCCAACACCCCTGACAATGCTGCTCGGCCTTAACCAAGGTCGGGCTGGGTTGACTCCCTGGATAACTCTAGTTTAGCACCATGTTTGAGCTGAACTAAAGAAAAAAGAAAGTGGAGGTTGATGTTAATGACAGCAGCAACAATTACGTTGCTTATTCTGGCGGTTGCCGCGGTTCTCTTCGTGACAGAAATTATACCTCTGGCTGTTACTGCTATGTCTGTGGCCATGGCCCTGCACCTCACTGGTGTATTAGACGCTAAGACAGCTTTTAGTGGACTGATGGACAGCAACGTTATTCTTTTTGCCGGTATGTTTGTTATAGGTCAGGCTCTTTTTGAAACCGGGGTTGCCAAGAAGATTGGTGATAGTGTTGTTAAGGTAGCAGGTAAAAGTGAAAAGGGATTAATTGTTGCCATTATGGCGATAGCTGCTGCTTTGTCTTCCGTATTATCCAACACTGGTACCACTGCCGTCTTGATGCCTGTGACCTTAGGTATTGCGGCCTCTGCCGGCTACAGCCGTTCTAAGCTTTTAATGCCTTTGGCTCTGGCAGCCGGTCTCGGTGGTATAATCACCCTGGTGGGAACACCTCCAAACCTTATTGTTAAGGGTGCTATCGAAACAGCTAAACTGGGGACATTCAGTTTCTTCGAGTTTGCCTGGATCGGGATTCCTTTAACAATTGCCGGTATCATTTATATGGTAACGCTTGGCTACAAGCTGGTTCCCGACAGGGGGGTGAATCAGGATGAAGTAGAGGCTGCTGTAAAGAGCGAGGGTGGAGCCGTAAAAGAAGCCAGTTCCACCAAGCAAACAATCTCTATTCTTGTCTTAATTGGTACTGTACTGGCCATGGTCTTTGAAAAACAAATCAATGTTCCCCTCCACGTTTCGGCAGTAGTTGGCGCTTTAGTCCTCGTTATTACCAAGGTTATGACAGAAAAGCAGGCTTACCGGGCCATTGACTGGACCACCATCTTTCTTTTCGCAGGTATGCTGCCTCTGGCCCAAGCCCTTGACAAAACCGGTGCCGGTAAAATGATTGCTAATGTAGTGATTGGCGCCATGGGCGAAAGCGCCAGCCCTTATGTCATTACTGCAGCTCTCTTTATCCTTGCCTGCGGGTTAACCCAATTTATGTCCAATACTGCAAGTACGGCTCTCTTAGCGCCTATTGGTATTGCTATTGCCAAAGGCCTCGGTGCGGACCCCAGGGCTGTTTTAATGGCCATCGCAGTAGCAGCATCTTGTGCTTTCGCTACCCCTGTAGGGACACCTCCCAATACGTTGGTCTTTGGACCCGGTAACTTTAGATTTATGGATTACGTCAAGGTAGGGACTCCCTTAATCATAATTTGCTTTATTGTATCTATCGTGATTATCCCCTTTGTATGGCCATTTTTCCAATAAACCAGATATTATAAGAGTTATTCATTGGAGGGTTTATTAAAATTTGTTTTTGGTCAACTACCCTTTTCCTTAAAAGAGTAGTTAAAATAGTGAAATGCCAACTTGCGGAGCTGAGCAGTTGAGATTTAGAACCCCTGGGCAGGAATGCCTACTCCTGCCCAGGATCCTGAATCTTACAGCTTTAAAAAATATATAAAAAGATGGAAGGAGAGTAGAAAGAATGTTTGACAAAGAAAAGCTTCAACAACTGGCAAGCGCCAAAGAAGCCTGGGAAAATGGTCCTATTGCCAAAACCCTGGCTAAAAATCCTGAGCGTAAAGAACAATTTGTAACTGGTTCAGGTGCGCCCGTAGAACGGCTCTACACTCCCCTGGATCTGGCGGATTTTGATTACGAAAGGGATTTAGGTTTCCCGGGCCAGTATCCCTTTACCCGTGGGGTACAGCCCACCATGTACCGTGGCCGTTTCTGGACCATGCGGCAGTATGCTGGTTTCGCTACAGCTGAAGAGTCCAATGCCCGCTACAGATATTTGTTAGATCAGGGACAAACTGGCTTATCCGTAGCCTTTGACCTGCCCACTCAGATTGGTTATGACTCTGATGACCCCATTGCCCAGGGTGAGATTGGTAAAGTAGGGGTGGCTATCGACTCCTTAGCCGATATGGAAATCTTATTCAAAGGTATTCCTTTAGACAAAGTAAGTACATCTATGACCATCAATGCTCCTGCCTCTGTTCTCCTGGCTATGTATATTGCCGTGGCAGAGAAACAAGGTATTTCTTCCGATAAACTTAACGGTACGATCCAAAACGATATTCTCAAAGAGTATGCGGCCCGTGGCACCTACATTTTCCCGCCTGGCCCGTCCATGAGATTGATCACTAATATCTTCGAATTCTGCTCTCAGCATGTTCCTAACTGGAACACCATCTCCATTTCCGGTTATCATATTCGGGAAGCCGGTGCCACCGCCGTCCAGGAAGTTGCCTTTACCCTGGCTGATGGGATTGCCTATGTAGATGCTGCCATCAAAGCCGGTATGGATGTTGATACTTTTGCTGGCCGTCTGTCCTTCTTCTTTAACGCTCACAATGACCTCCTGGAGGAAGTGGCCAAGTTCCGTGCTGCCCGTAAGCTCTGGGCCAGAATTATGAAGGAGCGTTTCGGCGCAAAAGATCCTCGTTCCTGGATGCTGCGTTTCCATACCCAAACTGGTGGTTCGACCTTAACTGCCCAGCAGCCTGACAATAATATTGTACGTGTTGCTATTCAGACCTTAGCAGCCGTATTAGGTGGAACTCAGTCCCTTCATACTAACTCCAAAGACGAGGCTCTGGCTCTGCCTACTGAAGATTCGGTACGTATTGCTCTCAGAACCCAGCAAATTGTGGCTTACGAATCTGGCGTTTGTGAAACTATCGATCCCTTGGCCGGTTCTTATTATGTAGAAGCCCTCACGAAGAGGATTGAAGACGAAGCCATGAAATATATTGAGAAGATTGATGCAATGGGCGGTGCTGTAAAAGCCATCGAACAGGGCTACATCCAGAAGGAAATCGCCGACAGTTCCTATGCATATCAGAAAGAAATTGAGTCTGGCAAGCGCATTGTTGTCGGTATGAACAAATTCCAGATTAAAGAGAAACCTGTGGAAGGTCTTTTGAAGGTTGATCCCGCTGTAGGGGAAGCTCAGATCAAGAAACTTCAAGCTATGAAGGCTTCCCGTGACAACGTGGCCGTTCAAACTAAGCTAGATGCCCTGCGTGAAGCTGCCAAAACCGATGCCAACCTCATGCCTTACATCTTAGATGCTGTACGCGTTTACGGTACTGAGGGTGAAATCTGCAACGTACTGAGAGAAGTATTCGGTGAGTACAGACCCGTGGAAATTCTCTAATATGAAGTAGAAATACTTACGAGGAGGTTAGTGAAATGACTGAGAAACGGATTAGGGTTTTAGTTGCTAAGCCTGGCCTGGACGGGCATGACCGCGGGGCCAAAGTTGTTGCCCGTGCCTTACGGGATGCTGGTATGGAAGTAATTTATACAGGGCTGCGTCAAACCCCTGAACAAATAGTAGCTGCTGCCATTCAGGAAGACGTTGATGTTGTGGCTATGAGCATCTTATCTGGAGCCCATAACCACTTGTTGCCCAGAGTGGTGGAACTTCTTAAAGAAAAAGGTGCTGATGATGTCCTGGTAGTAGGTGGCGGTGTTATCCCGGATGATGATATCCCCTTCTTGAAGGAAAAAGGGGTTGCGGAAATCTTCACGCCTGGAACTCCCACCAGTGTATCTATCGAGTTCATTAAGAATAACGTAAAACGGTAACTAAATAAAGAATCATAAAGGCGGTGGTAATCATGGAATTAGTTCAGCGCGCTCGGCAAGGCGATCGCCGTGCCATTGCCCGGCTCATCAGCCTGGCGGAAAATGAAGCACCTGAAGCCACCGTGGTCTTACAAGAACTTTACCAATATACAGGAGGGGCCCATATCATTGGCATAACGGGCCCCCCTGGTTCTGGTAAAAGTACCTTAACGGACAAATTGGTGAAGGAACTACGTAAGCGCGGTAAAACTGTAGGGGTTATTGCAGTCGACCCTACCAGCCCTTTCACAGGAGGGGCTATCCTGGGTGACCGGGTGCGGATGGCGGACTTAGCCCTTGATGAGGGTGTATATATCCGCAGTATGGGTACACGGGGCAGTTTAGGTGGCCTATCCAAAGCGACCCATTATACCATCAAAATCCTTGATGCCTGTGGCTTTGATTATATCCTTATCGAGACTGTTGGTGTTGGCCAGTCTGAAGTGGATATCGTCAAAACGGCTGACACTGTCCTGGTCATAACGGTACCGGGTTTAGGGGATGATATCCAGGCCATCAAGGCAGGTATTTTGGAAATCGGCGATATCTTTGTAGTGAACAAGGCAGATCGAGATGGTGCCAACAGGGTTGTGGTTGAGCTGGAAATGATGTTAGACCTTGACCCGGAAAAGTCGAACTGGCGTCCGCCTATACTTTTGACCGTTGCTGCTCAAAGTAAAGGCATCACAGAATTGTTAGATACTATCATGAACCACAAAGAGTTTTTGGAAAAATCCGGTCTTCTGGAAAAACGCCGCCGGGAAAGAATGGAAAACGAAGTTTTAGACCTGGTGGTACAAAAAATATCGAACTATATCACGGAAAAAGTGGGCCAAGAGGGAAGGCTGAATAAAGAATTAGACAGGATTATGCAAAGGGAAATCGATCCCTACACAGTAGTGAATAAAATTTTCCAAGAAATTTTAAAATAATTTAATAATACCCAAACAGGTACATGTGTGGTATTATATTCCACATGAACACAGGTAAAAGGAGGTTTAAAAATGAAAGTTTTAAAAGTAGACCATATTGGTATTGCTGTCAGCAATCTGGAAGAATCCTTAAAATTCTATACCGAGGTTTTAGGGTTAAAGTCAGAAGGAACGGAAGTCGTGGAAGAACAAAAAGTGAAAGTTGCCTTCCTGCCCTGTGGCGACAGTGAGCTTGAACTGTTAGAATCCACTTCTCCAGATGGCCCTATTGCCAAGTTTATTGAAAAGAACGGTGAAGGGATCCAGCACATTGCCCTCAGAGTAGAGAACATTGAAGAAGCCCTGGCCGAACTGAAAGAGAAAGGTGTCCGTCTCATTGATGAAAAGCCCCGTTATGGTGCTGGCGGTGCTTCTATTGCCTTTGTGCATCCTAAGGCCACTAAGGGAGTTTTACTGGAACTCTCTGAGCGGAAGTAGTGATATAACCAACAGAAAGAGGGGAGTTACAAAATGAGTACCAGAGCTAAAATTGACGATCTTCTGGCCCGTAGTAAAAAGATTGAATCAGGCGGCGGCCAAAAAGCCATCGATAAGCAGCATCAGAGCGGTAAACTCACTGCCCGTGAGCGCATCGAGAAACTCCTTGATCCGGGAACATTTACCGAACTGGATAAGTTTGTTGCTCATCGCTGCGTCAACTTTGACATGGCCGGCAAAGAGGCCCCTGGCGAAGGCGTAGTAACGGGATATGGCACCATTGATGGCCGTCTGGTTTACGTCTTTGCCCAGGACTTTACAGTACTGGGCGGTTCTCTTGGTGAAATGCACGCAGCCAAGATCTGTAAAGTAATGGACCTGGCGGTAAAAATGGGTGCACCCTGTATAGGGCTTAACGACTCCGGTGGGGCCCGTATCCAGGAAGCGGTAGATGCCCTTTCCGGTTACGGTCAGATTTTCTACCGCAATACCCTGGCTTCAGGCGTTATCCCGCAAATTTCCGTCATCATGGGACCCTGTGCCGGTGGAGCCGTTTATTCTCCTGCTCTAACCGACTTTATCTTCATGGTTAAGAACAATTCCCAGATGTTTATCACCGGTCCCCAGGTTATCAAAGCCGTCACCGGTGAAGAAGTAAGTGCAGAACAGCTGGGCGGCGCCATTACCCACAACCGTACCAGCGGGGTTGCCCATTTTGCCGCTGAAAATGAAGATGACTGCTTTGCCCAAATTAAGAAATTATTAAGCTTCTTGCCATCCAACAACCTGGAAGATCCCCCCATCTATGAGACTGGTGATGATCCTGGCCGCATGGATGAATCATTGAACGATATCATTCCCGATAACCCCAATGCTGCTTATGATATGGTGGAACTCATCCAAAAAGTTGTGGACAATGGCGAATTCTTCCAGACCCAACCTTTATATGCCCCCAACATTCTTACCGGTTTTGCCAGGGTTAATGGCCGCGTTATTGGTATTATCGCTAACCAGCCTAAAGTCATGGCCGGCTGCCTGGATATCAATGCTTCCGATAAATCATCCCGTCACATCCGTTTCTGTGATGCCTTTAACATTCCTATCGTTAACTTCGTTGACGTTCCCGGCTTCTTACCCGGAACCAACCAGGAATACGGCGGTATTATCCGTCACGGTGCCAAAATGCTTTATGCATATTCCGAGGCTACCGTTCCCAAAATTACAATTGTAACCCGGAAAGCTTACGGTGGAGCCTATCTTGCTATGTGTTCCCGTGATTTAGGCGCCGATCAGGTTATTGCCTGGCCTACAGCGGAAATTGCTGTAATGGGGGCAGAAGGTGCCGCTAACATCATCTTCCGTAAAGAGATCGAAAGCGCGGCCAATCCTGCCGAAAAACGTGCTGAAAAGATTCAAGAATACCGTGATCGTTTTGCTACTCCCTATGTGGCCGCCGAGAGAGGTTTTGTGGATATGGTAATCGAACCCAAAGAAACCAGACCTCGCCTGGCCAATGCCTTAGAGATGCTGGCTACTAAGCGTGAAAGTCGTCCCGCTAAGAAACACGGCAATATTCCGCTCTAAAGCGATTAAGACCTAAAGGAGGAAAAAGAATGTTTGGATTTGGCTTGCAGGTGGCAATTATCGGCATCGGGATTGTTTTTGTTGCCTTAACTTTCCTCATTGGCGTGGTTAAATTAATGATCCTGGCTACAGGAAATGCGGTAAAAAAAACTCCTGAACCTCAAGCACCTGTAACAAAGGCAGCAGAGCCGGCAGTGGCTGTAAAAAAAGAAGATGACAGTGACGTCATAGCCGTGATTGCTGCCACAGTAGCTTTCTTAACCCAGGGCCGGATGAGTATAAAGACCATTACCCGTGTACCGGGCGGCTATGCTCCCTCCTGGAGCCTGGCAGGTCGTCAGGAAACAATGAATTTAAGACAATTTTAATTGGTTGATGTGGGAAAGGAGAGACTTAACATGAAAAAGTTTAATATCACAGTGAATGGTAAGACCT
>CAZWTM010000084.1:0-10397 GCA_964637385.1 uncultured Peptococcaceae bacterium | reverse complement strand
TTTATGGGTCTTGTTTTTTGTCCTTTTTCGGGTCAGTTAATTTTCAGGATAGTTACTAGTTACTATTGATTTTTGTCAGACTTCGGAAGTCGGAAGACGGAAAGCGGTAAAAAGGACGGGAATGTCCCCAATGGAGGAGGTTTTATGGTCCCATTTGACTGGGTCTTTTTAGACCTGGAAACTACAGGCCTGCAACCCGATAAGGATAAGATCATTGAAATTGCTGCCCTTAGTGTGGATGCAAGTGGTGAAAAACAAGTTTTTCACCACCTTGTAAATCCGGAAGTGCCTTTGCCGCCACATATCACAAGATTGACCGGTATTACCCCGGAGATGGTAAGCACTGCCCCTACCATGGTGGAACTAAAAAAGGACCTGTTACAATTCCTGGGGCAAAAAGTCATTGTAGCCCACAATGCTGCCTTTGATTTGGCTTTTTTGGAAAAAGCTTTAGGGTTCCCTTTACCCAATTTATATATTGATACGGTAGAATTGGCAAAACTGGTTTTACCCCAAACATCATCCTACAGTCTGCGAAACCTGGTAAGAATCTTTAAGTTAAGGGCAGAACCGGTTCACCGGGCCCTGCCGGATACCACTGCCCTGGAAAAATTGTTTTACGCTTTAACTGAAACCTTAAAAGAGAGGCCCATTTACGCCCTGGAGGAGATATGTTCCTTCCTGCAGGATACTTCCCATGGTTTGGCCCAGTATTTGCTAGAAATCCTTAAAGACCAGGTAAGGCATTATGATTTTACACAGCAGTTGGAGAAGGTCTATCGAAAAGAAAACAAAACTGAGAAAAAAAGTACCTTCCCATGGAGTGTAAATGCCCTGGAAGAACTTTTTTTACCTGGCGGGTTTATTGCAGCGCAGCTTCCTAATTATCAAACCAGAACACCCCAGATAAAGATGTTGAAAGCTGTGGCCAAAGTATTGGAACAGCAGCGCCACCTGGTAGTGGAGGCCGGGACAGGGGTTGGTAAATCCCTGGCTTATCTTGTACCGGCTTTGGCCTGGGCCGTTTCCCAGGGTGAGAAAATCATCGTTGCCACCCATACCATTGCCTTACAAGAACAACTGGCACGGGGCGAGATAAAATTTTTGGAAAAAGTCCTCCCTTTTAACTTTAGCGCAGCGGTTTTAAAGGGGAGGAACAACTATCTGTGTCTTCATAAATGGCAGGATCTCAAAGAAACTGTGCAAGGTTTAACCTGGCCGGAAAGACTTTTAATGGCAAGGATCGCCTTCTGGCTCAGGGAGAACGACACAGGTGACAGGGATTCCATCAATCTTAGGGGTTGGGAAAAAGAATTTTTTCAGCAGGTTTCCTCAGCCAAAGACACCTGCTTGGGAAGCAAATGTCCTTTTGTCAGAGAGTGTTTTTACCAAAAAGCGAAGCAGAGGGCCCAGGAAGCAGATTTGATTATAGTAAACCATTCCCTGCTTTTATCGGATTTAAAACTGGGTGAAGCCATCTTACCCAAATATCAGTATTTGATTGTGGACGAGGCCCATCATTTAGAAGAGGAAGCCACTAAACAATTTACAGATACTTTTTCTCTTTATGCATTACAGAAAAGAATAGGGATTCTGTTGAAAAAGGATATTTTCCGTAAAGCTGGTTTATTACCCTTTATACAATCCCTCTTAACAAAGGAAGTACAGGACTTAAGCCACATCCAGAACCACCTGGCAAATGCTCTGATATTTGCGGAAAACGTAAATTTACAAATTAATGATATTCATTGTCTGCTGGAGGAAAACCCCTCCTTTGATTTGGGCCGGGTTCGGGAGGAATTTAGATACTCTGCCCGGTGGGAAACATTGCATATTCTTTTTGCTAACCTACGATCAAATATTGTGGGACTATTAAAGGAACTGCAAAGTCTTTATGATTATATCGCTTCCGAATTAGATTATGCTACCTGGGAAATGCCTTTACGGCAACTAAAGGCTCATATTAATGAAAATGTCATAGACGCTCAGATAATCGAAAACTTTTTTGCTCCCCAAGGAGATAAAGTTTTCTGGTTCGAGAGAGATAATCTCCAAAAAGACTTTCGCCTTCATATCACCCCTGTCAAAGTTGCCCAGCAGCTTTATGATCATTTATTTACTTCCAAGACCAGCACGGTCCTTACTTCTGCCACTTTAACCGTCGATGGTAGCTTTGCTTTTCTCATTGAGCAACTGGGGTTACCTGAAGAATTGGTTGATACCCTGCAGATTCCTTCGCCTTTTTACTATGATGAACAGTCTCTGCTCCTGGTGGACAGCAGTTTGCCCGATCCAGGCCGAACCAGTGAAGAACTATATTCTTTGGCTATTAAAGAAGCTCTACTGAAAATATTATTAGTTACAGGCGGTAGATCCCTTGTTTTATTTACTTCTTATAAGCAGCTTCGCCTGATGTTCGATGCCCTTTATGATCCCCTGCACCAGGCAGGAATAGAACTCTTTGCCGATGGCATTAATGGAAGCCGGTCATTACTGGTAGAAGAACTGAAAGTAAATCCCCAGGCTGTAGTTTTTGGAGCCAACGTCTTTTGGGAAGGGATTGACCTGCCCGGTGCCTCTCTGACCTCGGTAATCGTGGTAAAACTACCTTTTTCCCCGCCTAATCTTCCTCTTGTCGAAGCCAGAGTTGAGGCTCTGACACATGAAGGGAAAGACGGTTTTTATGGTTATAGTTTACCTCAGGCCGTGCTGAGGTTTAGACAAGGTTATGGCCGGCTTATCAGAACTGTGGAGGATTGGGGTGTTATTGTTGTACTGGACAACAGGATTGTCAAAAAGCGCTACGGTAAAAAATTTATTAACTCTCTTCCACAACAGAAATATTATGCTGGAGATACCGGTTTTGTTGTAGAACAGGTTCGCAGATGGTTTAAGACTTCCAGGGGATAAATGCAACTTTTACTTTAACCGTGCTGCAAAAGATGATAAAATGAAGGCAAATTAAGGAGAGGGAAGGAATAGAGCATTGGATAAAAGGAAATGGATTATCGTACCGGACGCTTTACCTATGCTTGTTATGGGCATAGCTTTGACTATCATCATATATCTCTGGCTAGGGTTTAAATGGGCTTTAATTCCCTTTTTATTCGTGTTATTTACGTTGTATTTCTTCCGGAATCCTGAACGGTATGTGCAGTGTGATGCCCAGGATGTTGTATCACCCGCCGATGGTGTTATTTTGGCGGTGGGAGAGGTTACAGAGGATAGATTTTTAAAAGGCCCGGCGGTCAAAGTAAGTATTTTTTTAAATATCTTTAACGTGCATGTCAATAGAAGCCCTATTGCCGGTAAAGTTGCTTACGTCTTTTACCAGGCGGGAAAATTTCTTCCCGCATTTAAAGGCCATGCTTCCCATCTGAACGAAAGGAATTACGTTGGTATTGTTAGTGAAAATAATCGTGAGCACGCGGTTTTGGTGGTGCAAATTACAGGTTTTATTGCACGAAGAATTGTTTGCTGGGTGAAAGAGGGGGAGGTATTAGGACAAGGGGAAAGGTTTGGTCTCATTAAATTTGGTTCCTGCACAGAAGTATATTTACCAAAGGGCAGTCATATATTGGTGCAAAAGGGACAAAAGGTTAGAGGAGGAGAGACTGTCATCGGGAGGTTCAATAAATGAGTAAAAGGCTGATACCTAACATAGTTACCCTCGCCAATCTGTTTTTTGGCATTACGTCTTTGTGGTTAACCATGGAGAGCCAGTATAAAGAAGCTGCAGTGGCCATTTTATTTGCTATGGTCCTGGATGGGATGGATGGACGTTTAGCCAGGCGCCTGCATGTTACTTCTGATTTCGGCAAAGAGCTGGATTCTTTGTCAGATTTAGTTTCTTTTGGAGTAGCGCCTGCCTTGTTAACCTATGGCAGTATTTTAAATAACCTGGGTTACTGGGGGTTGTTGATCGCTATTATCTTCGCTCTCTGTGGCGCCATCAGACTTGCCAGATTTAATGTTTTAAACATTAAGACTCATTTTGTAGGTGTCCCTATTACTATCTGTGGACCTCTTATGGCAATTTTTGTACTCCTCTCGAATAGATTACCTCTCCAGTTTTATGTCGTTATGTCCATCGTGTTGTCTTATCTGATGATTAGCAATATTAAAGTACCCAAATATTAAAAAAGGTGGTCCCAGACCACCTTTTTTATTACGAGTAGGAAAGTATATTCTTCCTTAATTAATTTATTACTTTCCGTTACGAGTAACAAAAAAGCATCCTTGGTACATTGTTAAATGCTTTTTTATTTTGATGCTGGCTGGTATTGTACACCCTTGTCCCACATATATATAATTGGGGACATTCCTGTCTTTAGAGAATAACTGGTGTCTCCTTTCCTAAGTGTATAGTGGACAGGGGGATAGTCATGCTCTTTTTCAGTTTGCTGTCATTATTAATGGGGGTATTTTTTAACGAGGAAGTGCTCCTTTACCGGTTGAACAGGAATCTTTCTTATCCCCATGAGGGGTGGCTTTTAATCAAGCATGATAAAGGAGTGTTTTTCTTTTTATTCATCATTCTCGCTGCCTTTTTTAAGTCCTGGTTATGGGGCCATGTACTCATAATTTCTTGCGGGGTCTGGTGGTTGGCTCCGGCCGGTCTATTTATTCTAGTCAATTTTTTGGCAGTTTCCCTGGTAAGAGGGCTTTATTATTCCGCCTGGCTGTCTTTCGCAGGGATGGCTATAGCGAAAAATGCCCTGTTTTTTCAATGGCCCTTTACTATGGCTGTGGTTTATTTTTTATTCACACGCAATTTTATTCTCAGTGTTCATATCTGGTGTTTTACCCTGGGGTTTGTCATGTTAGCTTTTATGCCCTGGCCCCAAGGACTTTATTGGAATGGACTTCTGGCCCTTTGCTACTTATTTTCGAAAAATCTGTCACCTTTTATCTTAAAAATTAATAAGATAAATAGAGAATCTGGTATGATGGAGGGGGACAGTTCATGAAAGACATTAAAGCTTTATACTTTATTCCGTTACCTAACTTTTTACGCAACATTTTAAAGAAGGTAATTAAATAAACAGGGGTGGATAGCGATCACCCCTGTTTTCTTTGTTCATGAATCATGAACCAAAAGATCAGTTGTTGCATATAAAAAACTAATACAAAAATTTTAAAGGAGATAGCTTATGGTAAAGGGCTGTAGTTCATTAACAATGAAATTTGCTCTTTTTTTAATCGGGGCTGGTGTTTTTTTAGGTATTTTAAGTATAATTTTACCCTGACTTAACGGGATGCAAGGCCGATGCCAATGATTCCTCCTAAGGCACCAGCAGCGAAAGAAAACGCCAACTTTTTACTTAACAGGTAAAAGGAAAGACCAGCCGGGTTCCAAACAAGTCCAATGATAATTAGCAGCAGGAAATAGGTAAGACTTATAGCCAGTCCATGGATTAAACCCTTAGCACCTGCTGCCCGCGCACCAATAGTAGCGCCCAAGAACATGCTGACAAAAAATATAAAGGTGGAAAAACTGGACAACAGGTTTTCCGATAGTGATGTAAATTGGAGAATGAGGCTAATGATCAAACTTAATAAAATCGTTATGATAAGAGACCACATAACACCTTTTATAACGAAACGGAACTGGAAACCCTCGCCAGAATGATAATTTTCTCTCATCTGCACCACCCCCAGGAATCTTTTTAACATATCCTTATGCGTCATACCTGTAAATATGATTTAATTAACAAAATAGACACAAAAGAAAACCTGGCTTGTATTCTTAAATTAACAAAACAAAACCGAAATGGAAGGAATTGTAAAAAAGATGTAGAAAACAATAGTTAATAAATTTAATGACTGGAGGGTTAGGGCAGTGTTAATATTTAAAGAAAATTTTGTTTTATTTCGCTTAAGGAATATGTCCTTTTTTTACAGGCTGTTAGGGAAGTACCATGAAGCAATACATTGTTTGCAAAAAATAACACAAACTGAACATGCCTCCCATAGAGACTGGTGGCAGTTAGGCCTCTTATTAACCCGGTTAGACAGGTGGGAAGAAGCCGCGAAGGCTTTCCAAAAGGCAGTAGAAATTAGCCGGCGTAAGGCCCAGTATCTATACTGGCTCGGTACTGCCCAGGAAAATTTGGGCAACAGTACAGAGGCCGAAATCCTCTATGATGAAGCTGTCCTTGGCCATTATGATACAGCTCTGGCTGCCAAAGGCCACTTATTAATGAAAAAGGAAGTTTATAACGAAGCTTTGGTGTTTTTCCAGGAATATTTGAAAATTAAACCTAAAGACATTGGCGTTTTAAATGCAGCGGGTTTATGTTGTTTCTATCTGGGGGATACAGACAAGGCCTTGGCATTCCTGGGACAAGCCCTGGCCTTAAAGCCGGGAGACCAGGCCATTTCTCATAGCTTAGCCCTGACTTACATCAGGCAGCAGAAGTACGTAAAAGCTTTACAAATATACGAAAATATGAATCAGCCTCCTCATGATAAAGAGATTTATAAAAGCATAGCCTTTTGTTATGGATGTGTAGAAAGGTGGGAAGTAAGTTTACACTACTACGAGAAGGCGCTGGAAACTGATCCTGACGACCTGGAAATAAAACTTAATATGGCCAGTATCTACGCTAGGATTGGAGAATTTCCCCAAGCTTTGGAGATACTCAAGAAGTTATTGCTGTGTAACCCCCGGGATACGGATGTTTTAAATAATCTGGCCTGGATATATGAAAACCTTGAACTTTTAGAGGAGGCTGAGCACAATTACCTGAGAAGTCTTGCTTTATCACCCGGAAATCCTTATGTTATCTACAATTTCGCCTGCTGCCTGAAAAAACAGGAAAAGTATCTGGAAGCCATCGATAGACTGGAACAACTGGGAAAGATTAAAGAATGGCAAAAAATTGCCTGGACAACCATAGCCCAAATATATGAATGCCTTCATGCCCAATCCCTGGCCGTGGACTATTATAATAAAGCATTAGGTTTAGAATAATCTTTGATTATGATAGAATAAGAGAGAAGGTCTTTAGAAAGAGGTTGCTGAATGGACGAAGAAAAAATTCAAAAAGCGGTCAGGATGATTCTGGAAGCCATTGGCGAGGATCCAGAAAGGGAAGGTTTGCGGGAGACCCCCTTACGGGTGGCTAAAATGTGTGGGGAGATATTCTCAGGAATGAAAGAAGACCCCGGTATGCATTTGGAAGTATGCTTTACGGAAGAGCATGAGGAAATGGTTCTGGTAAAAGATATTCCCCTATACTCTTTTTGTGAGCATCATCTTTTACCATTCTTCGGTAAAGCCCATGTGGCTTATATACCCCGCAAAGGAAAAATAACCGGGCTGTCAAAATTAGCCCGCGTGGTTGAAGGATATGCCAGAAGGCCTCAACTCCAGGAACGGCTAACCACCCAAATAGCCGATTCTATCATGAAGGTTCTAAATCCCCTGGGTGTTATCGTCATTATTGAAGCCGAGCACATGTGTATGACTGTGCGTGGGGTCAAGAAGCCTGGAAGTCAAACCATTACTTCAGCGGTAAGAGGATTATTCCGCACCAATAGTGCTACAAGAGCCGAGGCCCTATCACTTATCAGGGGGAAAGAAATTTGAAAACTTTTAAGGGAGGATTTTATGGAAACAGCTGAAGATAAGTTAGAACTTGTGGCTACCAAAAGTTTTGCTGAATACGAGGAAATGTATAAAGTAATTGATTTTCTCAATAAAAACCTTAAAGAAAAAAGGGTTATGCTCGGATTGAAAAAAGACAAAGAAAAAAAAAGGCTCTATATTAATATCTACGAGTTCTAACCTTTGTGCTTCATCTAGCATAACAGGAGGAAGATATGCAGATATTAGTGACCAATGATGATGGTATTATGGCACCTGGTCTTTTAGAACTGGCCAAAGCGCTGACGCAGTTGGGAGAAGTTATTGTGGTAGCACCGGCGGAAGAAAAAAGTGCTACCGGACATGGTATTACTGTTCACCAACCCCTGCGCATAAAGGAGTTTTACTTACCCGGGATAAAGCAGGCCTGGGCAGTAACGGGTACACCGGCAGATTGTGTCAAACTTGGTCTTAAAGAACTGGTTTGCCGGGAATGTAGTCTGGTAGTTTCCGGTATCAACAACGGTCCTAACTTAGGAACTGATGTTCTCTATTCAGGGACAGTTTCCGCAGCAATTGAAGGGATACTGCTGGGCATACCTTCTATGGCCGTTTCCCTGGCCTCTTATGAAGCAGAGGATTATAAACTTTCCGCAGACGTAGCTTTATTTATGGCCAAACAGTTGTATACCAAAAAAGATACTTTACCACCGGATACCCTTTTGAACATTAATGTACCTCCTGTCTCAAGAGAGGAGCTCAAAGGATACAAAGTCACCAAATTAGGGATTCGTGAATATGAAAACATATTTGATAAACGTACTGATCCCAGGGGGCGACCTTATTACTGGTTAGCGGGGGACATTGTACCTTCGCGAGAAGAAGATCCGGAAGTCGATTTGGTGGCCGTTGAACATAATTTTGTGTCAGTGACACCTATTCATTTTGATTTAACTAACTATAGGATTATCAATAAAGTGAAAGAGTGGGGAATAGAAGAGATGAAACCTTAAAAGCCTGATGTAAACAGGCTTTTAAGGTTTTTTTTCACCGATTCCATAATCAGCCGGACATACTTATCACCCGTCAGGAACATCACCAGGTAAAAAATACCCACTAAAAAGGCGGACAGGGCCAACAAAACCATTAGATTTCGTTGAATCATCGGTTTAGTCATGAATAAAAGAATGGCTAAAATAACACTGCTTGCAAAAAGTCTGAAGTAAAGGGAGTAATTTAGTGCAAATCTAGTTTTGTTTTTCGCAACGGCGAGATTAATAAAGCAGGTAATAACATAGCTTAAGACATAACTGAGAGCAATGGCTGTTTCGGCCGTATCCCGTTGCGCACCTAAGTAATAGATTCCCGAAATACGGACCAGACCTCCCAATAAGGTGGTAAAAAAAATAATTTTTACATAACCCAATCCCTGGATGATTCCTGACATGGTTTGTGACAGATATAAAAAGATACAGCCGCAGGACATCATTCGCAGTAATACGCCGGCTTGTGTTACATTAAATAATAGCTGGGATAAGACAGGGCCCCAAAAAAATAATACCAGTATACTCGGTATGCCGGCCAGTAAAGTTATACCAATGGCGTCTGCCGTACGCTGGCTCAAAAGATTAGCTTGTTTTTGGCTTTGGGCTTCCGCAATGGCTGGCAATAAAGTGGTAGCCAGGGAGAAGGTTAAAATAGAAGGGATGGTGATGAGGGTAAACACAACGCCTGTTAATTCACCGTAAAATGAGGTGGCCTGGGAAAGAGAAAAGCCCGCTTTCATTAACTGCTGTGGAATTAGACTGGCTTCTAAGGCCATACAAAGAGTGAGGACCAGTCTGGTGACAGTAACCGGTATGCCAAAGGAAAATAATTTATGCATCACGGTAAAAGAGGGCCAGGCAATGAGTTTATGACCGGAGATGTTTGTCTTGTATCGATGCCAGATGTATATTAAACCGGCAATCTCACTTAGTAAAATGCCACTGGCCAAACCAACTGCGGTCCAGGTTAAACCATAGGGGACCAGAAGAGCTACCAGGGTCAACCCTGTTACGAAACGCACGACCTGTTCCACAAGCTGGGTGATGGCTGTAGGTCTCATATCCTGGGTACCCTGGAAATATCCCCGGAAACCTGAAGATACTGCAACCAGAAGAAGAGAAGGGGTAAGTACCAAAAAACAGGGGATAACCCGTGGATCGGCGTATAATTTACTGATTAAGAAAGGCGAAAAAAGGATTAAGAAAAGGGCTCCACCGGTAGATAAAAGGGTGAGAAGGGTCAGGGCCATACCTAATATTTTTTGAGATTCTTTCTCGTCATTTGTTTCAGCGACACTCCTGGATACTGCCAGGGGGAGCCCTGCCGTTGTTATGACCATGGCCGTAATATAAAGGGGAAAAACCATGTTAAAAACCCCAATCCCTTCGGTACCTATGATTCTGACAATGATGATTTGATAAATAAAGCCTATTATTTTAACCAGACCGCTGGCCATAACCAGGATAAAAGCTCCCTTCAGGAAAGAATCTTTAGCCATAACACTCCTCCAAAGTTTTGCACTTAAAAATAACTATGTCATTACCGAGAAAATTATCATTGCTATTTTAAGTGATTCCTTAGTGTGTAGCCTCTTTGATGTATAATAAAAAAACTGTACCAGCAGCCCGAGAATCCTTTGATGTATGATAAAAGTACAGAAAATATGTTAATAGGAAGATAAAGGGAAATAATATAAGCAAACAAAGCTATAATCTTCCATTTGGTAAAATTGGCGTAAATTTGGTGTAATTTTATCATT
>CAZWTM010000083.1:0-10423 GCA_964637385.1 uncultured Peptococcaceae bacterium | reverse complement strand
ATTTGTCCTAAATACTCTTAGTCTGCATTTTTCATATGCTAATTAACACTACCGGCCTTAAGACCGCCCGATATGCAGGAAGTTTTGCATATCCGGGCAAGTGTTCTGTTCTTATTTCTTTTTAGGGGGCATACAAACAGCTTCCCCATCAATGACTAGTTTGCCGGTTTGATTTTTACAGGTTGTTTTTAAATGGACACGATTTCGCTCTACATTTTTATCCAGCACTTCTACTTCTGCAGTAATGGTATCCCCTATCCGTACAGGTGCTGTGAATTTAACATTTTGTGAAATATAAATAGTACCGGGTCCCAGAAAATTCGTAAGGGTGGTAGAGATGAGACCTATAGAAATAACTCCATGGGCAATGCGGCTATTAAAGGTAGTAGTCTTGGCAAACTCCTCATCCATATGGACAGGATTGTAGTCACCAGACAGACCCGCAAAAAGAATAATATCTGCCTCAGTAATAGTTTTACTAAAGGTCTCCTTGGCGCCAATTTCGATATCTTCAACATACCTCGGTAGCAGCATTTTATTCGACCCCACTCTTTTAATATTCCTTGAGTAGATTAGCAGCGATGACCATGCGTTGGGCTTCGTTGGTTCCTTCATAAATCTGGGTAATTTTGGCGTCACGCATAAACCTTTCTACAGGGAAGTCCTTGGTGTAACCGTAGCCGCCAAGGATTTGTACTGCTTCGGTAGTCACCATCATAGCAGTATCGGAGGCATACATTTTCGCCATAGCCCCCAATTTAGTCACAGGCAGGTTGTTATCCTGGAGATAACAGGCTTGATAAATCAAAAGGCGGCTGGCTTCCACGGCTGTAGCCATGTCAGCCAATTTAAAGCTGATACCCTGAAAATGAGCGATAGGCTTGCCGAACTGTTCCCTCTCTTTGGCATAACGAACAGCTTCCTCTAAAGCTCCCTGAGCAATCCCCAGTGCCTGAGCAGCTACGGCCAGACGGCCATTGTCAATAGCAGTCATGGCAATCTTAAAACCTTCGCCTTCTTTACCCAGCAAGTTCTCTTTAGGAATCCGGCAGTTTCGAAAGATTAGCTCCCGGGTCGAAGAGGAACGAATACCCATCTTGCGTTCCTTCTTACCAAAGGCAAAACCTGGAGTATCTTTCTCGACGATGAAGGCACTGATGCCTTTCACGCCTTTAGACTTATCGGTCATGGCAAATACTACGTATGTTTCTGCATCACCGCCATTGGTAATAAAAATCTTGGAGCCATTGAGTACGTACTCGTCTCCTTCGAGTACAGCTGTAGTCTGTTGTCTGGAGGCATCGGTTCCTGCATTGGGTTCAGTAAGAGCAAAAGAACCTAGAGTTCTGCCCTCCACTAACGGAACGAGATATTTCTTTTTCTGTTCTTCCGTACCAAACTTGTAAATGGCCTGGGCTACTAAAGAAACAGAGGTAGCTATACAGCCTGCTGTGGCGTTACATACTTTAGCAATTTGTTCAATTATTGATACGAAAGTTCGCATATCCAAGCCTAAGCCGCCATATTCCTCAGGAAAGGGAATTTGGGTAAAGCCGAGTTCAGCCATACGGTTATACAATTCCCTTCTAAATTCTCCCTTTTCATCCAACTCTGCTGCAATAGGAGCTAATTCTTGAGCGACAAATTCTTTGGCAGCTTTGATCATTAACTGTTGCTCTTCGGTAAACTGAAACACTGTTACCTACCTCCGTAAAAATTTTTTAACATCGTTCGACCAATGTAGCAATTCCTTGGCCCCCGCCGATACACAAGCTGATCACACCGTAGCGGGCTTGGCGGCGCTCCATTTCATGCATCAGGGTTACTAAAAGCCTGGCTCCCGTACAGCCTACAGGGTGTCCTAAAGCAATGGCTCCCCCGTTAACATTGACTTTTTCCGGATCAAGACCCAGTTCTTGCACACAAGCGGCAGCCTGGGCGGCAAAGGCCTCGTTTAGTTCAAAGAGATCAATGTCTTCTTTCTTTAATCCAGCTTTGGCTAAGAGCTTTTGGATGGCCGGTACGGGACCATACCCCATGATAGATGGGTCTACACCGGCAGAGGCAAAAGCCCGGAAGGTTACGAGAGGTTTCTTCCCTAATTCCAAAGCCTTTTCTCTTGACATGATCACGACTGCGGCAGCACCATCATTAATACTTGAAGCATTACCCGCGGTAACTGTACCGTCCTTTTTGAAGACAGGCTTCATAGCAGCCAATTTTTCCAAAGTGACATCCTCTTTGATTGATTCATCATCTTTAAAAATGATACTTCCTTTACGCTGCTTTATTTCCACAGGAATGATTTCCTCTTGGAATTTACCTTCTCTCCTGGCCTTAGCCGCTTTCATCTGGCTGTGGTAGGCAAATTCATCCTGCCTTTCCCGGGTAATCCCAAATCTTTCAGCGACGTTCTCGGCGGTGATACCCATATGATAGTTCATGAAGGGGTCGATGAGTCCATCATACATCATGGAGTCCAGGAGTTGTTCGTTACCCATCCTGGCGCCGAAGCGGTGCTTATGGATGAGGTAGGGAATTTTGCTCATGGTCTCGCAGCCCCCGGCTACTATGATGTCAGCTTCGCCCATCATGACCATCTGAGCGGCCAGGTTGACGGCTTTGAGTCCTGTACCACAGTTTTTGTTGGGTGTCCAGGCCGGGACTTCGACGGGGATACCGGCATAAATGGCGGCCTGCCTGGCAGAATTGGCTTTAATCCCGGCTTGAAAATGGGTCCCCACGATAACCTCATCTACTTGTTCACCACTAATACCCGCCCTTTTCATAGCCTCTTGAACTACAATAGCCCCAAGCTGTGGTGCATCTATTTCACTAAGGGTTCCGCCAAAGGAGCCAGTAGGTGTCCTGGCTCCGCTAACAACAACGGCTTCCCGCAGTTTCATGGATATTTCCTCCCCTACTCAATTTTGGCCAGTTTTCTGGCCAGGCTTTTCTTGTGTTCGAGATTAGTCTCTCTGTAAAGCATGACCCTCATGGCCTGGGGCGAACCAGCACCGTGCATGGATTCAGCTAAAGCTGTACCCCCGGTCATGTTTTCAAGTAATCTAGCCATCCTTATCCGATGTTCTGTGGGAATCTTAGGATTAGCTGCAAAATATTTTTCAATATATGGTCCTGTTACCGGGGATTTAAAATCTGCTTCATAGGGTAGTGTAGCAATAAAACCTCCGGCAATATCGTGAGCCAAACGAGATATCTCATACATAAATCGAGTACAGTTGAGTTTAACCGTATTGGCCAAGAGGGTATCTACATAGTAATTTCCGGCGGCTGTTTTGTGTCCCTCTGCCGAGCAGGCAATGGAGCAGTTATACATTGTTTCAGCTAAATGAATCATTTCAATAATCTTATCTTTAATATGAGATGCGTTCGGTACTCCGTTATACTCGGCCATAGCTGCCGTCGCTCCTATGATAACATCAGCTACTCCCACTTTACATCCACCGTAATTCTGTCTATGGTAAGAAGCAAAGGCTTCGACGTATTCCTGCGCATACTGATATTCGCCGCACATGAAGACTCTTTCCCAGGGCACAAAAACGTCGTTTAGTACGGTTAGGGTTTCGCCGCCCACAATAGCGTATTCGGCATTACCGGTGTCGATGTCACCCTGTAGTCTTCTCTGGTCATTGGTCTGACGTCCAAAAATATGGATTACACCCTCTGCATCTACAGGTACGGCACAAGCTACTGCATAGTCTTTATCATCCGGTCCAAGATTGGTTGTAGGCAAAATCAGCATCTCATGGGAATTTACCATACCGGTTTGATGTGCTTTCGCCCCGCGTATAACAATACCATCTTCCCGTTTTTCCACGATATGCACATAAAGATCGGGATCTGCCTGCTGACCTGGTTTTTTGCTTCTGTCTCCTTTTACGTCTGTCATTGATCCGGCTATCATCAGATCATTTTCCTGGACGTACTTCATATAGTTGACAAATCTCTCATGGTAATTTGTGCCACATTCTTTATCTACTTTATGGGTAACGATGAAGGTTGAATTGAGGGCATCAAAACCTACACATCTCTGGAAACAGGTTCCCGTTTTTTGTCCAATCATTCGTAACATTTTTACCTTTTTGACCAGGTCTTCCGTACTTTGATGAATATGGGTAAAACGGTTGATTTTTTTACCAGTCAAACTGGATGTTACCGTCATCAAATCTTCATACTCCGGTTGAAAAGCCAATTCATAAGTCATGGCTGCGGAATTGACGTGGGGTCTGGTCATGGGGTCATCCACAACACTCTCAATCCTTTTGCCATTGCAGTAAATTACGGGCTTTAACTTCCGTAAACTCTCAATGTATTGTTCTTTGTTCATCATAACCTAATCATCCTTTCCCTTTATTTTTTTACTTTAAATGACTTTGGTTTCTCTTAACTCCGCAATCTCTTGAGGCGACAAACCCAGCACTTCCTGCAGGACTTCTTCCGTATGCTGGCCTAAAACAGGGGCCGCACTGCGCATCTTTCCAGGCGTCGTAGATAACTTCACCGGGTTACCCGGTACGGTGATTTTGCCTGCGATAGGATGTTCAAAGTCTACCAGCATCTCCCGGGCCTTAATTTGCGGATCATTGACCAATTTATCCATGCTCAGAATAGGTGCCACGGGGACTTTGGCCTGATCCAAAATTTCCACAACCTCCATTGTGGTGTACTGCTTAGTCCAGTCAGTAATGATACCCTTAAGATCTTTATAATTCTGTTTCCTCTGGTAGTTAGTAATAAATCGTGGATCAGTTATCAAGTCTTCACGTCCTATGGCTTTGGCCAGCTTGTGGAATAAATTATCATTAGCAGTAGCTATCACAACATAATCATCTTTTGTTTCATATGCATCAAAAGGAGCCGAGGCCAGGTTTTCATTACCGATTCTTTGCGGGACAACACCATTGAGGGTATAGGTAACAACAAAGTTTTCCAGGATAGAGAATACAGCATCCATCATAGAGACATCCACATACTGGCCGATTCCTGTCTTTTCTCTGAAATACAGAGCTGCCATAAGCCCAAAGGCCATATGAATTCCGGCATTGGCATCGGCAATAGACGAACCCACTTTCACAGGGGGTTTATCAGGATAACCCGTAATATAAGTAAGACCTCCCATTGCCTGGGCAACGGCATCGTAAGCCACCTTGTTCCGGTAGGGTCCCGTTTGTCCAAAACCAGAAATGGAACCGTAGATAACTTGAGGATTCACTTTACGAATATCTTCATAACTTAAGCCCAATTTTTCCATGGTCCCAGGAGAAAAGTTCTCGACAACTATGTCGGCCCATTTGGCTAATTTCAAAGCAATTTGCTTTCCCTTTTCACTTTTTAAATCCAGGGTAATACCCTTTTTGTTCCTGTTCAGGTACATGTAATAGCCGCTTTCGTCATTTTTGAATGGTAGAAAGAAACGAGTATCATCTCCTCGGCCGGGGACTTCGATTTTAATTACTTCTGCGCCTAAATCGGCCAGCATCATGGTACAGTAAGGACCAGAATAAACCCTGGTGAAATCCAATACTTTAACGCCCGTTAATGGACCACATACTTTTCCCATCTTATCTACCCCTTTATAGTCTCATGACAAGTCAAATTTGAAACCAGCTGGTATAACAGATCTTTCTTCATTGCAAAATTTTCTGGAGTGGTAGATATATTTGCTACTACCATTCTCTGGGTAATATCACAATATACTGCGGCTTGTAACTGCTCCACAGTTTCCTCTTTACCAAGAAAAGAATAGATCTGATGATTGGCACGATAGGCAAAATGAATCAAACAGCCTTGATGCCCGTTAATATTAATAATTTCCGTGTTATAAAGGGTATACTTCTTCTTAAATTTTTTAGCCAGGCCTTCACAAAAATTAATCCTGTAGCTTTCCATATCAATGTTCTCGGCAATGCATTTTTCCCAGCGTACTGATAAAGAAAGAGCTTGCCCGGAGGAGGCCAGATCATCTATTTTGACAAAACCGCTGTCTTTAGAAAAGCGGTTATTGGGATTCATATAGATCTTCCAGTCCTCCGGGTGTTTAATGCTAATACCATAAACAGAGAAAGTGACTAATGTCATATCTGTCTCCTTAGCCTAGTTATTTACGCATCTATCTTCTTATTGACTGCAACGATGGTATTATCCACAATCTCGTGGGTCTCTGTGCCGGAGTTGATGATAGAGTCAATCCGGTCAATATACTTGGCGATTACTTCTTTAGGGGCCGGAGCGCTCACTAAGCTCACCCCCACATACAGGATGACGTTAGCCAGAAGACCCCAGAGGAGGTTGGAGAAACCGAAGGGCGGTTTGGCAAAGAAGGTGAAGTAGATAACTACTAGAAGCCCGCCAAAGGTGCCGGCCCAGGCCCCTTCCTTGGTACCTCTGCGCCAGAATAGTCCACCCACGGTAGCAGGAAGTATCATGGCAAAGCCCGGAGATGAGAGCTTATAAGCATAATCCACGATGTAAATAGGTTTAGAAGCTACAACCCACAAGGTCAAGAAGAGTAAGATTACCAACACAATACGCCCGAAAACAACAACCTTACTTGCTTCGACGGGTCTTCCTTTACGTTCATAAACATGGTGGACATACAAGTCCCGGGAAGCCATAGCACTGGCAGAAAGCAGTAAGGAATCGGCGGTTGAAACAGCGAAAGCAAAGAGACACAAGAGGGAGACAAAAGCAATAATAGGAGGAGCATACTCAGTGGATAAGATAGGTACAATGGCATCGGTATTCTTAAAGCCGGGACCGAGAATAGCTGGGGCCAAAATAGCACCGATTATAGCCAGTAAACCGAAGACAGCGCCGTAAGCCAGGGGCATGGTCCAGGCCAGATATCTAAAGTTGTCTTTACCTCTGGCGATGTATGTTCTGGCAAAGATATGGGGCCAGACCACTGTAGCCACGGCACCGGTCAGAGCTGTGGATAAAGTACCTTTCCAGGTGTAGACACCGCGAGGACCGGGGTGACCCATGATTTTAGCCAATTCAGGATTATTTTTCACCATTTGAGCTGCTTGAGCTAATCCACCTTCAGGGAAATATTTTATGGTTAAATAAGCGACCAAGGTGATCAGCGTACCCATACCCAAAATAAAGTGGAAAGTATCCATCCAGGCTACGGATTTCATGCCGCCGCCGATAATGTGGAGGGAGACAACCGTTGTTCCCAGGGCCACAGCCACAATGTAGGGCATCATCCCTTTGGTAGTAGTAACCACACCGTTACCGATAGAAATAATCTGGAGAGCCACATAAGGTACGATAAAAATAACCATGATGAGCGCAACTAGGAGGCCGTAAGATTCGGAGTAGTATCTTTCTCTTAAATAATCAGCAGGAGTAACAAAACCATATTCTTTACCAAGAATCCACAGGCGATAACCCAGGACAATAAATAATAGACCTGCGATATAACCACCTGTGCCGGAATAGAAACCGATTCCATCCCGGTAAATCGCTGCAGGATAGCCATAAAAAGCTAAACCACTGAAGATGGAGATACAGGTTGTACAGAGCAAAACAAAGGGATTCACCCCCCTATCGGCGCTGAAAAAAGATTCCGACGACTTACTTGTGGCTCTGAACATGGACAATCCATGATATGTCATAAAGGCAGCATAGACAAGGATTCCTACTATAATCCATGTACTGGTCGACATGCTTTATGTCCTCCTTTATTTAATTTGTTTCAAAGAATCAATGGGTTTTAAAATAAGCATTAAAGTATGTACCCCACAAAATTGCAGCAAGGGGAGCACTAGCAATATAACAAAAGAGTTGGAAGGGTAAAAAACCAAAGACCAGGGGATTGGGCAGGTAGGGAATTAACAGGTAGTTGAAAACAAAGTAGCAGATGTTTAAGATAATGAATAACGTCTTACTCATTTTTTCACCTCCTTTAACATAATTTTTTACAGATAGGGTTAAAGACTATATGTGCTTTTCCTCACTATCTTTTATATACAAGAATCATGCCAGAACTTTTCCACCAGAATTCAACAATTTTTAACTACATCAATTCATTCTTGAATTAAAATGTTATAAACTTTCGTTATTCCAATGTAAAACTTAATTTATATAACATAAATTCGCAATTCACAAATGAATCCAAAAGATTCAATTGTGAATTAATTTAAATAACAAAGCTAGCAACTGATTATTGCTAGCTTTTTATTACACAATATTTTTTTGCTTTGCGGGCTACCGACGGCTGGCTGACACAGAGGATTTCCGCTGCCTTATAAGTGTTGTTATACTTTTCCATAGCCTTGGTAATTAACTGTTTCTCCACTTCTTCCACAGCCTTTTTCAGCGGCATAATATCATTCACAATAATTTTTTGTTCACTTTTAACCTGCTGCATAAAGACAAAATCAAAGACATCTTCGGGTCCTACAAGATTTGTATTTGTGGTTACCAGGGCTCGTTCAATAATATTTTCTAGTTCTCTAACATTACCCGGCCAGTCATAAATCATAAATAGGTCTAAGAGTTCTGGCTTAAACGACTTATTCATGTTGTATTTCCTATTAAACCTATCAATGAAAAAAGCGGCTAAAGCCGGAATATCTTTTTTTCTTTTTCTCAATGGTGGTATGAAAATTGGCACTACATTTAAACGGTAATACAAATCGGCTCTAAAACTTCCCCTCTTAACCATTTCCTCAAGATTCTGATTGGTAGCTGCCAGAATTCGTACATCCACTTTAATGTTTTTCGTCGCACCGATGCGAGTAACTTCCCCATCTTGGATCACACGCAGTAATTTGACCTGTAAATTTAATGGAAGTTCGGCAATCTCATCTAGGAACAAAGTGCCTTTGTCAGCTAATTCGAATACACCTATTTTTCCTTCCTTTTTAGCGCCAGTGAAAGCACCACCCTCATAGCCAAAAAATTCTGACTCTAAAAGGTTTTCAGGTATAGCCCCGCAGTTAATTTTGATAAAATGCTCATTTTTGCGCTTACTATTTTTATGTATCTCTTTAGCTACTACTTCTTTACCTACCCCCGACTCGCCCAAGATCAATACCGTAGAATCCACCTCTGCTACTTTGTGAGCCAGCGATAATACCTTGTTAAACTCTTCACTAACACTGATGCATTCAGGCTTGTTCGTCCGCCCTAACAATTCACGCCGATATTTATCGGTTAATTCTTTGCTGCGGGCTAATTCCTCGCGCAAATCACTTAACTCGGTGATATCCCTGACATTAGTGACTACCATCTTTATCGAATTATTTTTATCAAAAATGGGAGACCCCGTAATGATAACCTTTTTACCCGTTTTAGTCACTTGTTCCATAGTAATGGGCGCACCTGTTTTCACAACCTTGTCCGTCAAGGAGTCAGACAAGATGCCTTTTTTGACAATCTCATACATGTAAAGCCCAACAACTTCCTCAGCTTTTATACCTGTTATTCGCTCATAAGCCTTATTTACCCTAAGCGTAAGTCCTTTGGGATCAGTAATATAGATCCCGTCATAAGAGGAATTAATTATATCGTCCAGTTCCTCTTTAAAGTTTTTTACTAACGATAATTCATTAAGGAGTTTTTCTACTTCACTAATATCCTGGAAAGTACTCATGGCTCCTATTATTTTGCCATTATCCTCGATAATTGTGCGATTTACTAAAACCGTAGCATTTCCTATCTTTATTTTTTGACCATACTGGGGCGACCTCATCTTTAAAATATGATATAGTTCCGTTCCTGGTATAACTTCTTCAATATGTTTGCCTAAGACCTCACGACCCTTAATCCCCGTTATCTCCTCAGCTCTTGTATTAAAAAGAATAATCTCCCCGTTTTGATTGATCACAATTATTCCATTATAGGATGAATTCAACAAAACATCTATATTATAAATGGCCTGGTGACAATGGTTTACTAAGGAGCAGGCAAGATTATCCTTAATGATAATACCAGTGTATTGCCCCATATTGTCGACAGCAATAAGATATTTCTCTTTTAATTTAAAAATATCTAGCAGAGACAGTTCTTCAGAAATAATGGCGAAGTCTTCTGATACATGGGATGCTGCTCTACTGGAAAGATCGACATCATTAAGAAAAAAATCCAGCATCATAGCCCTATCGATCACCCCTGTAAAGACACCCTTGGCATCGACTACAACAAAACACTCATCCCGTACTTCCTTAAAAAAAGCGACTACATCTTTCAGCTCAACTGCTCCGTCAATTTTTTGCACTGTTCTTTTGATATCTTTCACTTTGGGAAAGAGCATCCTGTTTAACATTTCGTTCCTCCCCTTATGCAAAGTGTAAACCTTTGCTTACAATATTTTCAATCTTCATTCTATCACATTACAAATCGAGTAAGGTAAAGCCGAAGTAATTTGCTTCAGCTTTATCCTTCTCACAGA
>CAZWTM010000082.1:0-10427 GCA_964637385.1 uncultured Peptococcaceae bacterium | reverse complement strand
TATTTGTTAGAGATAATGCTGGTGGTGTGGGAACTTTAACATTTTTTGATCCAGTAACAAAAAAGTATGGTGCTCTGGGACATGTCATTACAGACGGAGAAACAAACCAAAAATTAGATATTCTTCAAGGGAAAATCTTATGTGCCTCTATCGAAGATATCCAAATGGGTAAACGTGGCATACCCGGGGAAAAAGTAGGGGTATTTCTTGAAAATACTGAATTTGGAAACATAGAAAAAAATGAAAATTGCGGAATTTACGGTATTATGAGTAAAGACGTCTATAATCCCCTGTACAAAAATCCTATATCCACAGCTTATTCCAATCAAATTCATATTGGAAATGCTCAGATTCTCACAGTAGTGAAAGGTCAGGAAATAGAACAATTTAATATTTTAATTGAGAAAATTATGCCAGGGCGCGCAGATGGAAAGAATATGATTATTCGTATTGTTGACGAAAAATTGTTAAATTATACAGGTGGCATTGTCCAGGGAATGAGCGGAAGCCCCATTATTCAGGATGGCAAAATCATCGGTGCCGTTACCCATGTTTTTGTTAATGATCCTACGAGAGGTTATGGCGTGTTTATCGAAAATATGCTCTTGGAAGCCGGTATCTTACAAGAGCAGCAGAAAACCTTGGGAGCAAAGCCCCAAGGTTTTCAATTTTTATTATTTTCTTTAATTTATACAATCAGGTTTTAGGATACAATTTATTAATATAACAACAAATTACGTAATATTTCGTAGAAAATTAATAAATTATGTCGTAATAATTATGTATTCTTAAATTTTGACCCGACATTTAGGGAAAAATAATTTGCGAACATTTGCAATTTATTGGAAGTATATTGCAGGATATATTATCCAATTTGTCGAATTCATATAATACACACTAAGAACTTTAGAGTTCCAGGAGGGAAAAAAATGCATAAAATGACTAAGCTCTTAATCGCAGACGATAATAAGGATTTCGTAGACATTTTAACCGATTATTTTCAAAAACAAGACGATATGATGGTTGTCGGCGTGGCCTACAATGGCCTGGAAACCCTGGATTTAATGAACTGCAAGAATCCAGATGTATTGGTCCTGGATATAATAATGCCTCATTTGGACGGTATTGGGGTTCTTGAAAGAATGAATCAAACGGATTTTGGTTATAAGCCTAAAGTAATCATGCTTACAGCTTTTGGCCAGGAATCTATGACCCAAAGAGCGGTAGAATTAGGAGCGGATTACTTTATACTAAAACCCTTTGATTTAGATACTTTAGCCAACAGAGTACGTCAACTGGCCAACGGTTATAGCGGAACCAGTAAACCCAGTTCCCCGGTAACTTACCAGCCACCAGTGAGAACAAGAAGCATGGATGTGGAAGTTACCAATATTATTCACCAAATGGGTGTGCCAGCCCATATTAAAGGCTATCAATATTTAAGAGATGCCATCCTGCTGGTGATCAATGAGGTCAATCTGCTGGGTGCTGTGACTAAGGAACTGTATCCCATGATTGCGGAAAAATATCAAACCACACCAAGCCGTGTGGAAAGAGCCATCAGACATGCCATTGAGCTGGCCTGGGATCGTGGTAACGTGGAAATGATGAATAAATTCTTCGGCTATACCATTAACCTTCAACGGGGAAAACCCACCAATTCAGAATTTATTGCCATGGTTGCCGATAAACTGCGCATAGGTACTAAAGTCAGTTAATAATTTTCATTAAGCCGCCTTTTCAGGTGGCTTTTTTGTTTTTAGCTATCTGCTTGTTATACAACTATTACCAGAGTGGACAGGGGAAATTTTTAGTCAGGGAGGCACATAATAAAATCAAAGAGTAATAAGTAAAATAGGGAATAAATCAGTAGAATGACGCTTAAAGGAAAAGTAAAAGTAGACCGCAAAACGAAAAATCTTGTCAAAAGAATACAGCCTTATGAAATTGCCATCATCGATCATGCTGATTTGGATGAGGTGGCTGCCAATGCTCTTATCAAGGCCAGGGTTAAAGCGGTCATCAATGCCAGACCATCTATTACTGGGAAGTATCCTAATCTGGGGCCTTTAGCCCTGCTTAACAACAATATCCCCCTTATTGATAATGTTGGCGCCCATATCCTTTCCTTACAAGATGATGAAGTAGTGGAAATAGAACAGAACAGGATATTTGTGCAAGGCGAATTATATGCCATTGGTGTAAGACAGACAAAGGAAACCATTGCGAGAATGATGGAATTAAGCAGGGCCAATATTGATCATGTATTAGAAAAGTTTGTTGATAATACCCTGGAATATGCCCGTATGGAACAGGACTTAATCTTAAAAAATCTTACTGTTCCTAGTTCACTGAAAACAAGCTTTAAGAACAAGCATACACTCATTGTCGTCAGAGGAAAAACTTATCGTGAAGATTTACTGGCCATTAAATCTTATATCAATGAGGTCAAGCCTGTTCTGGTAGGTGTGGATGGGGGGTCCGATGCGCTGGTGGAATGTGGTTATAGGCCGGACTTAATTATCGGGGACATGGACAGTATTAGTGATGCTACCCTGAACTGTGGTGCAGAGATTATTGTTCACGCTTATCCCAATGGGCGTGCCCCTGGATACGAGCGCATCAAAAAAATGAATTTGCCGGCCATTATTCTTCCAGCACCGGGGACAAGTGAAGATGTAGCCATGCTCCTTGCCTTTGAGGCAGGTACAGAACTTATTGTGGCCGTCGGTACCCACTCCAACATGATTGACTTCCTTGAAAAAGGGCGCGCGGGGATGGCCAGTACACTCTTAACTCGGATGAAAGTAGGCAGCATCCTGGTAGATGCCAAGGGAGTAAGTAAACTATACGGAAAAAGTGTGGGTTATAAACATGTTTTACAGGTGATTGCAGCAAGTTTTATTCCATTTTTTATTATTGCTTCAATATCAACGGCCCTTTCCCAGTACGGACGCCTCCTGCTCCTTAAATTTAAATTTTTATTCAGAATCTAGGGAGGAGTTAATGTGATTATTGATATGAAATATCATGTAGCCTCTCTGGTTGCTGTTTTTCTTGCCTTGGGCCTGGGCATTTTTATCGGTAGTACGATTGTGGGCGAGAGTTTAGTAACAGAAATTGTTGAACAGCAAGAAGGTATCGTCAGTAAGCTTGAGGGTGATTTTGCCGCCCTAAAAAATGAATCTAAAAAATATCAGGAACAAATCACAGTCCTGGAAGAAACAGTTCAACTTTACAAACGATATGCGGAAGAATCCATTCCCTACTTGATTAAAAATAAATTGATGGATAAACGGATAGCCATTATCCAAAATGGTGATCTGGAAATACCCTCACAATTTTTATATAATCTTGAAATTGCCGGTGCACAGGTTATTTCTTATACGAAATTTTCCCAGGAATTTTATGAGAATGAGAAAAAAATCGATGTTTTAGTTTCTACTTTTAGTGGGATGGGAGGAGAAAAGGGTGACATTAATAAACATGAGGCGAGTCTTGGGAGAGTAGACTGTGTGCTAATTGTTCACGGTAATGTTAACTCAGCCACTGTTAATATTAACAGATTCCAGAGAATTGAGGAAAGTTTACTCAATAGGCTATATGAGCAAGGTATACCCGTATACGTGGCAAAGGAGGCACGGTATCCTGTAAATATGCGTTTATATCAGGAGTTTGCAGTGTCAACGGTTGATGATATTCATACAATACCGGGACAAATTGCCCTTATCTTGGCTATGGCAGGCTATCATGGACATTATGAAATTAAAGCGTCGGCTGATTTCCTTTTGCCAGCCTTTAACCAGTAAAGGGGGTTTGGGTGTTGTCCGTTTCCGTACTTATTCCCGCTTATAATGAGGAGCATAATCTTACCTTAACACTGGAAACTTTAACAAATATGAAAGATGTTAAGGAAATCTTGCTTGTTGATGACGGTTCCCAGGACTCCACATCATTGATTGCTTGCCAATGGGGGGTGGGTTTGCTACGCTTACCGAGAAACAAAGGGAAAGGTTATGCCCTTATGTCAGGTTTAGCTTATGTTTCGGGAGATATTATTATGTTCCTGGATGCCGATTTAGGTTGTAGTGTACGGGAAGCCGGGGCCTTAATAGAACCTCTTAAGGGCGGCAGGGCTGATATGACTATAGCTAAATTTAAACCAGAAAAAAGTGGTAAGGGATTTGGCCTTGCTAAAAAAACAGCCCAGTGGGGAGTAAAAATTTTAACGAAACAGGATGTGGCTGCACCCCTTTCGGGGCAACGGGCTATGAGGAAAGAAGTACTTAAGGATTTATTGCCCTTTTCTCCACGCTTTGGCCTGGAGGTAGGAATGACGATAGATGCCCTCAGGAAAGGTTATAGGATTTTGGAGATTGACACAGATATGTCTCACTCGCCTCCGGGACGAAACTGGGTCGGATTAAAACATCGGGGAAGACAAATGTATGATATCTGTTCAGCTTTAACTTGCCGGGCTTTGAGGTGGAAATATTGATTTTATTGATGGTGATAACGAGTTTTTTTCTAACGAAAATCTTTTTGCCTCATTTTCTTGAACTCATGCATCGGGCTGGTGCCATCAGAAAAAACTGGCAGGGAAAAACAATACCGGCCATTGCCGGTATTATCATACCTGTTGTTCTGTGTCTTGCCTTACTTCCCTTGGCCTGGAGCAGAAGATATCCTGAAGTTGGTATTTATTTATTTGCTGTACTGGGTGTAAGCTTGCTAGGGCTTCTAGATGATCTTCTGGGAGATAACCGGCAAAAAGGTTTTAGAGGTCATTTTTTATTTCTGTGGTGCGAGAAAAAATTAAGCACGGGCGCTTTAAAGGCTCTAGGTACGGGAGTGTTGGCTTTCTGGGTGATCCTGGTTCGCAGTGACATCAGCTTGTCTACGGTATTAGATTGGTTTGTCCTTGTTTTAAGTGTAAATTTTATAAATCTCTTGGATTTACAGCCGGGACGAGCCATCAAAGGGACCCTCTTTCTTTTCTTTGTGGCTATTTTATTAAAAACTTCAGTATTGTGGCTTTCAGCCGCCGTAATGGGAATCGTATTAGCATATGCCGGTTATGATTTAAAAGGAAAAGCTATGCTCGGGGATACAGGAGCAAATTCACTGGGTATGATCGCAGGCATTTTATTTTTACATACATCCTTTATCTTCCGGCTTGTCCTTCTTATCTTTTTAATTGTTATGCACATCGTCAGTGAAACAGTTTCTTTAAGCCTGCTTATAGAAAGGAATTATTTTTTAAGAATGTTTGACCATTGGGGACGAAAATAAGATGAAAATGCTTAATATACAAATGGGTACAGTTAAAAATCTAAATAAGATCAGTGAAGAATTGATAGAGGCTATTGTAGAGATCCAGGGAATAGAAGCAAAGGCCTATATTTTCCCTTTTTTAACCGGTGGCGTAGAACTCAATGATGAGGTATTATTAAACACTACCGCTGTTGATTTAAAGTTAGGCAGCGGGGGATACCACTTTGTTATGGGAAAACTAAAGCCCCATCAGGTAAGATACATTACTCCGGGGCACATTATGAAGTTACGCTATACTCCTTTACAATTTAAAGTATGTGCCGTGGAAGAACATGCCAGTCCTCACCATGACTTAATGGCTAAAGTCCAGTCTTTGGAAGGTACACCCGTTATTTGCGGTTCACTCCACAGTATGCTCATCCCCTGTGTTTGTGGGCTTCACGCTGTCAATCCCAGGCTCAAAATTGCTTATGTGATGACCGATGGAGGGGCCTTGCCTCTGGCTCTCAGTAAAGCCGTGGCCGCTTTAAGGAAAAATTCTCTTTTATGTGGTACGATTACGACGGGTCATGCTTTTGGCGGTGATTATGAGGCTGTAAACTTATTCAGCGGTTTACTGGCCGCCAAGGGAATATTCAAAGCCAATGTTATTATTGTTTTGATGGGGCCTGGCGTGGTAGGCACTGGTACAACCTGGGGCAATACCGCTTTGGAGGTAGGACAAATCATCAATGCCGTTACGACCCTGGCAGGAGTTGCTTACTGCATCCCGCGCATTAGTTTTGTAGAAAAACGAACACGTCATCTAGGAATTAGCCATCATACCTTAACGGCCCTGGGGAAAGTGGCATTGGGCCGGGCCAGCCTTGTTTTACCAGAACTTAATCCTTCCCAAAAAGAATTCGTCCTTGCTCAGCTTAAAAGGAAGGGAATGGAGAAACATCGGCTGATCTGGGGACGAGGACACGATGGTATAAAATTAGCCAGGGAAATGGGATTAGAGCTCTCCCGTATGGGTAGAAGTTATGAAGAAGATCCGGTATTTTTTTTAGCAGGAGCCGCAACGGGAGAAGAAGTGGCCAAGAGAATAAAATGTATTTAATGGAGTTTCATTTGTAAAACATGTTTGAGATAATGGTATTGCTTCTGGAGCAATTTCAATTGCAACAAGATATCATGGGATTTTCCCACCATAAAAAGACCCTGCTTTGTTATTAACATCTAGTTTTCCCCTTATCTTACAGTATTTGTGACAAGTATATGCACTAAATTAGATTTTTATGAGGAGGAGAGAATATGGAAGAAAAATTTAGTAAATGCCTGACTCAAACGCAAGGTTCTTTTATTACCTTTCGGCAGGATGAAGTGATTATGCGTAATGGCAGGAAGGCCATACGGGATACAGTACAGCATCCTGGCGCTGTTGCTGTTTTAGCATGTACTGACCGGGAGGAAATTCTCCTGGTGAAACAGTACAGGTATCCTATCGGCCAAGTAACCTGGGAGATACCCGCGGGAAAACTGGAAAAGGGGGAAGACCCTGCCCTTTGTGCACAGCGGGAACTAACGGAAGAAACGGGGTTCATGGCCGGACACTTACAAAAGTTGATTTCTTTTTATACTGCTCCTGGTTTCTCCAATGAAATTATCCATCTTTTTTTGGCGGAAAATTTGGAAGAAAAAGAAGCTACTCCTGATCCTGATGAGATTATAGAATATGTTAAACTACCGCTGGCGGAAGCCTATAAAAAAATAAAAAACGGTGAGATCATTGACGCCAAAACTATTATCGGTATTCTGTGGCTCGTAAAACTGAAAGAACTGGCGCTATGAAAGAGTTTTATCTTGATTTACACATACATATTGGTCGCACCATGGATGGACAACCCGTTAAGATTACGGCCAGCCGGGAATTAACATTACCGAATATACTCAACGAATGTCTTACCCGTAAAGGAATCGACATCATAGGCGTAGTAGACTGCGGGTCTCCCGGCGTATTGGAAGATTTACGGGGACTTCTCAAAGAAGGCAGTCTTGTAGCCCAGGAGCGGGGGGGATTTCGCTACAAGGAAAAAATAACAGTACTTACGGGCATAGAAATGGAAGCCAAGGAGAACTCAGGTTGCCGGGCTCATTACCTGGCTTTTTTCCCAACCCTGGAGCGTCTTTGTAATTTTGCTGCTTTTCTGGGGGGATACATTAAAAACCCGCAATTAAGCACCCAGGCCACCAACTTACCGGCTTTAACTTTACTCAAAGCCGTTAAAAGTATGGAAGGAGTTTTTATTCCTGCCCATGTTTTTACACCCCATAAGGGAGTTTATGGGGCCTGTGCTTCTTCCCTTACGCAGGTTTTTGGTGCTGAGGCTGAATCAATCAAAGCTATAGAGCTGGGCTTGTCCGCTGACAGGGATATGGCTTTGTTACTGCCTGAATTGAAGGAGAGAATTCTTTTCTCTAACTCGGACGCCCACTCTCTAGAAAAAATTGGGCGAGAATACAACCTGGTAGTGCTAGCAGAACCTACTTTCAGTGAACTTGTCTATCTTATTGAAAAAAAGCAGGGACGCCAACTTAAGGCCAATTATGGATTGGATCCGCGGCTTGGCAAATATCACCGTAGTTTCTGTAACAAATGCCAGGCATCCCTTTTGGAAAAGGAAGCCGTAACAATATGCCCCTTTTGCGGCAGCAGTGAACATTTAGTGGTAGGCGTATTAGACCGGATTCTGGCCATAGCTCCTGCCGGAGATAAGGCGGTAAATACCGTACCCTATTATTATCAGGTAGCTTTACCATTTTTGCCCGGTGTAGGAAAGAAAACAATTGAGAAGCTCCTTCATGATTTTGGCAGTGAGATGAACATCCTGCACCGGGCTAGGCCGGAGGAATTGGCTAAGATAGTAAGTGACGAAGTGGTGGAACTAATCATGAAAGCAAGGGAAGGTAAACTAAAATTTAAGCCGGGTGCAGGAGGAAAGTATGGCCGGATCGTGGGAGAGTGAAAGAAGCCGTCTCACCATTGCCTATAATCTTTCGGGGGCTTTGGAGGCAGTTCAAAAGGGCGCTTTTATTGTCCTGGTAGATGTGATTAATATGTCTACTACCTTGGAAGGGGTTAGGGAAGCAGGGGCAGTGGGTATATGGGGAGCTTGTCCCTCCTCCAGGGCCCGCGGGAATAATCTGGTTAATCCCTTTCTTATCGGGCAAAGGGCTGCAAGGGAAGCTAAAGATAAAGGAGCAGAAGTGGTGATCGTTACAGAACCCCGGGCAGGCAGCGACGAGGAACGAAAAGCCAATGCCATAGATGTCATCAGGGGTATAGAAGCGGAGGGTCTTGAAGTAAAGGAGATTTGGCCCAATTTAGGGGCGGAAACTGCCAAATTCAGCGATTGGCACAACAAAATAGTCATTGCCGTAACTGATTCAGGGGGAGTTATTTATGATGCTGTTTGGCAAATGAAAGGAGCCATAACGACAGCTACTGTTGCCCGTACCCTGGGGATGAAAGGGGTGGAACCCGCCCTTAAAGGGGTAGAAAGGGCTGTAGAAATGGCCCAAAATTCCCCCATTACCCTGGTAGCAGCCAGCAGCAATGCTATGGAAGATGTGCTGGCAGTTCACTATCTGGCCCAATTGTTTGTCGCCAGGGGATATCTGCAAAAAATGGACTAGTAGTTATATTTGCCTTCTCCTTTTCATAACATTTAGTGAGAGGAGGAGGTAAGCAGTGGATAAGCTGAAGAATAAAATGATACCACATTTCCGGTCAAGCTGGTGGATATATCTTTTTGTACTGCTGTGTTTTACAGCGGGCTTAATTTTTGGTTCATTGGGCGTAAAAGCACTTGATAGTAAACAGACCTCTTCTCTGCATCAATACTTAGATAATGGTCTAACCCAGATCAGTGAAGAGCTTAACTACGCTATGAATACGAAGCAGGCGATGTTAAGACATCTTTATAATCTGGGTAAAATTTTTGTCCTGGGGCTTACTGTCATCGGCTTGCCCCTGATCTTGGTGATTATTTTTACCAGAGGTTTCGTCTTAGGTTTTACCATTGGCTTTATCTTGCAGGAAAAAGCCTGGCAAGGTGTTGTACTGGCCTTGTTGGCTATTGTTCCTCCTAATATTTTGTCACTGCCGGCTTATATATTGGCCGGGGTAACCGCCATCAATTTTTCCTTGTATTTAATTAGAGGACGGGAAGGCCTTAGGGCCCAGCCTCTTTCACGGGGGGTTTTAAGTTATATTATGATCATGCTGGGGTTATCTTTGTTTATGCTGGGTGCTGCTTTTATTGAAGGTTATATTTCTCCTGTCTTTATCAGGCTGTTAAGCCTAGCCTCATAATGTACACAATTTTGCTACATCTGTTTGCGGATGCAGGACAATTTGTGCACAATATACAAGATTATTTTGACAAAACTGTTGTGTAACAGAGATTCCTAATGTATAATAGTAATAAATTACTAATCTCCTTAGTTTAGTTTACTAGGAGGTGAAATGAAGAGCACACCCTTTTTACCTGGTATTATATTTTTTTATGTTTTTATTTGAATTTATTAGGAGAGTGAACAGATGGAAGCTATTGAAAAATTTGTGGGTACGGTCAACTCCCTGGTATGGGGGCCGTACATGCTAGTACTTTTGGTGGGAACGGGTTTATTTTTAACGATTAGACTGAATTTTGCTTCCTTCAGGTATTTACCTTATGCTTTAAAATTAGCTTTTAGCAAGCACCAGGATCAAACTTCAGCGGGGGATATTAGCCATTTCCAAGCTCTCATGACAGCCCTGGCTGCCACCATTGGTACTGGTAACATCGCCGGTGTGGCTACAGCTGTAACTTTAGGTGGACCTGGTGCTGTTTTCTGGATGTGGGTAACAGCTCTGGTGGGGATGGCGACCAAATATGCTGAGGCCATCTTAGCTGTAAAATACAGGATTGTGGACGAAAATGGTGAAATGGCCGGCGGTCCCATGTATTTCCTGGAAAAAGGTCTTAACATGAGATGGTTGGGCTTGCTCTTTGCCTTCTTCGGAGCAGCAGCCGGCTTTGGCATTGGTAATATGGTTCAGTCCAATTCTGTAGCTGCAGCCATTGAAACCACTTTTAAAATTCCTACCTGGGCAAGCGGTATTGCCC
>CAZWTM010000081.1:0-10433 GCA_964637385.1 uncultured Peptococcaceae bacterium | reverse complement strand
AATTAATATGAAGAACCTGAAAGGGGGGGAAGCGTTTGATTGTTATCAATACCAAGTTCTGTAAAGGATGTAAAATATGTGTGGACTTTTGTCCCAAACATATCATCACACTGGATGAAATGCAGAAGGCCCAGATTATTGATCAAAGTAAGTGCATCTCTTGCGGTTTTTGTGAGCTGAGATGCCCCGATTATGCCATAACAGTGGTTAAAGAATGATAATGGTGACAGAAGGAGGTGTACTTTATGTCTCAAACAATGCTAGTTCAAGGTAACCATGCCTGCGCATTAGGAGCTTTAGCCGCAGGTGTAAGATTTTTCGCCGGGTATCCCATCACTCCCTCCACGGAAATTGCAGAAGTTTTAGCAAAAGAACTCCCCAAAGTAGGCGGTAAATTTATTCAAATGGAAGATGAGATTGCTAGTATTGGTGCTATCTGCGGTGCTTCATTGGGTGGGGTGAAAGCCATAACCGCTACCAGCGGCCCCGGCTTTTCCTTAATGCAAGAGTTGATTGGTTATGCCGCTTTGGCGGAAATTCCGATAGTTATCGTCAATGTACAGCGGGGTGGTCCCAGTACCGGACAACCAACTTCCCCCAGTCAATCCGACGTGATGCAGGCCCGCTGGGGTTCTCATGGTGATAGAGGCGTCATCGCCCTGGTTCCTTCCTCTGTTCAGGAATCCTATCAGTTAATGATCGATGCCGTAAACCTGGCCGAACGTTTTAGAACACCCGTCATTTTCTTAATGGACGAGGTCGTGGGGCACATGCGGGAAAAACTGGTCATTCCCAAAACTCCGCCTACTATAATCAACCGGCGCAAACCGAAACCTGGCGAGTTGCCCTATGCACCGGGACCGGATGGGGTTCCGGCACCTCCACCTTTTGGTGAGGGCTACCATTTTCACGTGACAGGGCTTATTCACGATGAGACCGGCTTCCCTACGGGTAGCCCGGAGGTAACCGATAAAACCATTCGCAGGCTACATCAAAAATTAGAAAACAACATGGACGAAATACTTCGCTATGACGAACTTTATAACACAGATGCTGAATACCTGATTATCTCCTATGGCTGTTCCGCCCGTTCCGCAGAAGAAGCGGTAAGAATGGCCCGCGAAAAGGGTATTAAGGCAGGCTTACTAAGACTTATCAGCATCTGGCCTTTCCCCTCCGATTTAATAGAGGAAAAGTGTGCAAGGGTTAAAAAAGTCTTTGTGGCAGAAATGAACTACGGGCAGGTAACCGGTGAAGTTACAAAGGTTCTGGGCCGCAGCAAGGTACAATCCATTTTACGGGTGGATACCCAGATGATTACACCCCGGCAGATTCTAGAGGCTATTACCAGGGAGGGCAATTAATATGAATGAGACACTAAAAAAATATTTCCGTATGAATCGTTTACCTCATATCTGGTGTCCCGGCTGCGGTAATGGCATTGTGATGGGGGCACTGGTAAGAGCCATTGATAAACTTGGTCTCAACCCTGACAAAACGTCAATCATCTCGGGGATAGGCTGCTCCTCCCGTTCTTCCGGTTACTTAAACTTTGATACAGTTCATACCGCCCATGGTCGTGCCTTAACCTTTGCCACCGGTCTTAAGCTGGCAAGACCGGAACTTAACGTAATTGTATTGACAGGAGACGGAGATGCCACGGCTATAGGCGGTAACCACTTCATCCACGCTGCCCGCCGTAACATTGACCTTACTACAATTGTCTTCAATAATAACATTTACGGCATGACAGGAGGTCAGTATTCTCCCCTTACTCCCACTCATAGTAAAGCTACCACATCACCCTATGGCCATATCGAAAATCCCTTTGATATTACGGAACTGGCCAAAGCCTCAGGCGCAAGCTATGTGGCCAGGGGTACCACCTACCACACTTTGGAACTCATCAACTTAATTGCCGATGCTATCTCTCATAAAGGTTTCTCCGTAGTAGAAGCCATCACTGCCTGTCCTATTTCCTTTGGACGTCAAAACAAGCTTGGTAATGCCCCTGCCATGATGAAATGGCAGAAGGAAAATACCATTTCCGTAAAGGCTGCATCTAAACTACCGGCTGAACAGTGGGCTGGAAAAGTTGTTATTGGTGAACTCTACCGGCGTCAAGCACCGGAATATACAGCTGAGTATCAAAAAGTTATCGATAGGGTGATGGGAGGTAATAGGTGAGATGCGTGAGATTCTTTTAAGTGGCTCGGGTGGACAGGGAATGATTTTAGCTGGAATCATTTTAGCAGAAGCAGCATTAAGAGAAGGCAAAGAGGTTGTACAAACTCAATCCTATGGTCCAGAAGCTCGGGGTGGAGCCTCTAAAGCTGAGGTTATCATCGCTAATAAAAAAATCTCTTTTCCCCATATTGAGAAACCCGATGTAGTCCTGGCCATGACCGAAGAAGCCTTCAATAAATATACAAAATGCCTTAAGGATAATGCTGCGGTTATTGTTGACAGTACTTATGTAAAGAACCCCACTTTAACACGGGGCGACCTTCACGAAGTTCCTATTACTGCCCTGGCCGAGAAAGAAGTGGGCAGCACCCTTTTTAGTAATATCGTAGCTCTGGGCGTTCTTATCGGTGTGACCAATATTGTAAAAGAATCGACTATTAAGGAGGCAGTACTGGCCCGGGTACCCAAGGGAACAGAAGAACGTAATCTAAAGGCTTTGAACCTAGGCTTTATTGCAGGTAAGAATATTTTGTAAAAATAAAAAAGATAAAAAAATGGCCCCTTTTCGGGGCCTATACCTGTATTCTGCGACGATATTATATTTTAAGGTGAAAGGGTGATTTGAGTGATATTATCACATACCTTTGCCCAGGAGATCGCAAATAAGGTTTCACCTCTCATAGGCCATAATGTCAATATTTTCAATATGGAAGGAATAATCATCGGCAGCCTGGATTCTGAAAGAATTAACGTCTTTCATCAGGGAGCCTTAGAAGCCATAAAAACAGGCCGGGAAGTAACAATCACGGACGAAAAAAGTTCTAAACTTAAAGATGTAAAGCCGGGAGTTAATCTTCCTCTAGAGTTTAACGGCAAAACAATCGGAGCGATAGGAATTACAGGGTCCCCCGATAAAGTTAGAACACTCACCTATTTAACAAAAATGACAGTGGAAACCATGATTAAAATGGCTTTTATGGAAAAGGAAGCACAGCTTGACTCTAAAGTTAAAGAACACATCCTGTATAATATCATCTTTGAACAAATAGATGAAACAAGAGAAACTCTTAAACAGCGGGCCGCCCTTTTAGGCTTCGATATAGACATTCCCCGGGTGGCAGTGGTTCTGCATTTAGATGGTTACGAAAACTGTAAAATTGCAAATGTAGAAAAAGATAAAGTACTGGACTGCATAAAATATGTAATGGCAGGTAATAAACATTACCTTTCAGCCTATACCGGCAGTAATGAGTTTGTTGTCTTTTTGCCTGTTAACCCATCCGACGAAAAATCATCCCTTAAAAAATATATCTCCCGGACTTGCAGGAGTTTTGTCAGTACAATTAAAAACTATCTTAATCTGGACTGTACAATAGGTGTCAGTTCCCTTTGTTCAGAAACAGCACTTTCCTATAAAAAAAGCTATCGAGATGCAGCTGATTCTCTTGCCATAGGCAAAAAATTTAAAGGTCCCGGTGGTATTTACTTTACTGATGACCTGGGCTTAGAGCTGATTCTTAATTGTGTACCCAGTGATACCGCGGACAAATTTATCAAGAACACCCTTGGAGAAAAAAAGAAAACCATTACGGGGATCTTAGACGAAACGCTATTATACACCCTAAAAGTGTTCTTTGACTGTAACTTAAACATTAGCGAGACAGCCAGAGCCTTATTCATCCATAGAAACACTCTGCTTTACCGGCTGGATAAGATTTATAAGCTTACCAAGAGAGACCCCAGGATTTTTGACGAAGCCATTGAATTAAAAATCCTATTCTTACTTAACAAAACCCTTCTCAAACAGGAGGAAGCCGTCGTAAAGCTAGCTCAGTAAATCATATCAATACCTATGATATCGCCCTCCTTAAAAAAAAGGCGATTTACAACCTTTTCATACTATAGTAGGGTTTTAAATCGCCTTTTTCCGTTTTTATTTTTTTATCTCTGTTTTCCGCAACACATCCGTATTAACCAAATTAGGTGGTATCTCTCCTCTTAAACCGGCAATCATGTTTTCCGCTGCCATCAGGGCCATCTTATTTCTCGTAGCTATACTGGCGCTGGCTATATGGGGTAAGACAATTACGTTATCTAATTTGAATAGGGGATGGTCTGCCCTTGGTGGTTCAGGATCCATCACATCTAATCCTGCGGCCCAAATAGTACCATTCACTAAAGCTTCGTATAAATCATCTTCATTAATGATAGGCCCCCTGGCCGTATTTATGATGACAGCATTTTTCTTCATCTTCTTAAGGCTGTCTTTATTAATAAGGTGTCTCGTATCCTTTGTTAAAGGTACATGTAAACTTATAAAATCAGATTCTGTCAATATTTCGTCTATGCTGGCATATTCCACCCCTAACTCTTTTTCCGCTTGCTCGTTCCTAAATAAGTCATAATATTTAACCTTCATATCGAAACCACGTGCTCTTTTAGCAACGGCACAGCCAATTCTGCCAAAACCTAAAAGCCCCAGTTGAGCGCCATAGACATCCTGCCCCAAAAACTTAAGGGGTTCCCAGGTTTTCCATTTGCCTGCACGAGTAAACTTATCCGCCCACACCACATGTCGTGCCGTAGCCAGCAGTAAGGCAAATGCTAAATCAGCGGTAGTTTCAGTGAGGACACCGGGAGTATTGGTAACCCTAATTCCTCTTTCTGTGGCTGCATCCAGATCAATATTATCGAAACCCACTGCATAATTACTGATTATCTTTAATTTTTTTCCCTCATCCATGACTTTAGCATCGATTTTATCTGTAAGAAGAGATACTAACCCATCCACTTCTTTGACTTCATCAATGATCACTTCCTGGGGTGGTGGTAATTCTCCCGGCCAAACTTTAACTTCAGCCACCTCCTGCAACTTTTTAAGGCCGGGTTCCGGAATCATACGTGTCACAAATACTTTCGGTTTCATGCATGTTACCTCCAATATGGTCGAATTATTTTGATAGGGGCCCGTATTGGGCCCTATCTCTTTTTTCATCAGTCCAGAATCCAGGGAATGTTAGCTAGAGCCCCCTCTTCCTTCAGTTCTTGAATAACTGCGGGACTAAGTGGTATTCCTTCCTTAAGCCGTTGTTGCTTCTTTCTAAGTTCAATCTCCCCAGGGAGGAATATTTCCTGAACTCCCTTAGCAGGTGTACTCCTTTTGATTTCCCTGATCATTTGATCCATGTTTTGTTTAAAAATGTCTTTATCAATAAATTTACTAATATCAAAGGCGCCAAAGATATGACCTGTATTGGTGGGCTCTGTAAAATTGGCATACATATCTTTAATATGGGGGCCAAAACTTGCTCCTGCCAGGATACCGCAGAAGACATCGATTAGCAGGGCAATGGCTGAACCTTTTGGTCCGCCAAAAGGCAACACTGTTCCCTCCAAGGCTTCTTTGGCGTTTGTTGTTTCTTCACCGTCTTTATTGATGGCCCAACCAAGAGGAATTTCCTTATTATTTTTGGCGGCCAGGATGATTTTCCCCCTGGCGACCAGGCTGGTGGCCATGTCTGCTACAACGGGCAATTCCTTCCCCGCAGGGACAGCTATGGAAAAAGGATTCGTGCCAAAATACGGGTCTTTACCACCCCACGGTGCCATCCTGGCCGGTCCGTTGGTGGAGGAAAAACCGATCATATCATGTTCCAAAGCCATCTTGGTATAGTAAGCTGCCGTACCAAAATGATTGGAATTTCTTACAGTAACAAAGGCCACACCGCTTTCTCTTGCTTTCTTAATAGCCATCTGCATTGCTTTGGAGGAGGCAACGGCTCCCATACTGTTCTTGGCATCGAGCACAAGCACTGCGGGATGCTCAGCCACAACTTTAAGTTCACATTTGGGATTGACAACGCCATCGCGAATCCTTTTTAGATAGATGGCCATTCTGCTGACACCGTGTGATTCGACGCCGGTCAAATCAGCATCCACCAGGTTGTCTGCATTGATATAAGCCTCATCTTTAGGCATCCCGACACTTTCAAAAAGGGCTGCACAATATTTGCGTAAAGGTTCTGCCTGTACATACTTAACATTGTTAGTCAATGAATTCACAACCTTTTTCCTTAAGTGCTTTATCAACCCAGCTTCTGTCCCAGGTTCCCTCTTCAATAGCCTTAAATATTGCGGATTCTTTGGCAAAGGTGGCTCTGGCCTTTTCCAGGATATCAGGCGCATCTTTTGGATTAATTACAACAACGCCATCATCATCACCTACAATAATGTCACCTGGGTTAACGATAACGCCACCGCAGCAAACGGGAACATTTATTTCACCAGGGCCATCCTTGTACGGACCCATAGGTGTTACTGCCTTTGCATAGACCGGAAAGTCAAGTTCCTGCAGGCCACCAAAATCCCTGATGGCACCATCCACCAAGAATCCGGCGATACCTCTTTTCATAGCATAGCGCATCATAATCTCACCAACGACTGAATTAATGGTATCTCCCCGAACTTCCACCACGATGACATCACCGGGTTGCGCCATATCTAAGGCCTTATGGAAAAGAAGGTTATCAGCTGTACTTGACCTTACGGTGAAAGCTGTTCCTAACAAGTGATGCTTATTCATAGGTTTAATGGCTGAATCTACACAAAAGAAACGGTTCATATTGTCTGCTATATTAGGTGTAGGCAGCCCTCTAAAAGCTTCTACAAGTTTCCTATCAGGTCTCTCAATTTTTGTATAGATTCTAAAGCCTACATTTGACATAATTTTCGCCCCCTCATAATTTTTAAAGTGATTATATAGTAGTTTAAATTCCTTTACTATTCTTGTTATTCACAAAAAACTTAGGTTTAGGATATTTATTCTTGTACATATTGACGATAGCCAATATTTAAATCAAGAATTTACTAAAGTCCCACTGCAAGCAGTGAGACTTTAGTATTAAAAGGGGAGGGTGATGATAAATTTTAGAAGGCTTTGACCATACCGCCATCCACCAGTACAGTTTGACCAGTAACGTAAGTATTAGTTGCCGCGCATAAGAATACAGCAGTTTTGCCATACTCCTCCGGAAAACCGTAGCGACCTAACGGAATAATCTTTTCGGTATTTGCACGTACTTGGTCAGGTGTAATACCAGCTTTTTCAGCTCTGACCTTATCCAGATATTCGATTCTGGCCGTACCAATTCTGCCGGGTCCGATGACGTTAACCAGGATGTTGTCCTTACCCAATTCTTGAGAGAGGGTTTTGGCCAGACCTACAACGCCCATTCTAAAGGTATTGGAAAGGATGAGATTTTCTAACACCTGTTTTACAGAAGAAGAAGTGGAGCAGAGAATCCTTCCTCCGCCTCCTTGTCTCATATAAGGAAGGACTTCTCTAATGGTACGAATATAGGATAATAAGGTTAATTCATAGGCTTTTTGCCAGGCGGCATCATCAAAATTGTCAAAGGTGCCTGCGGGGGGACCGGCAGTATTATTGACCAAGGCAAAGATATTGCCAAATTTATCATAGGCCTCTTTGACCATAGCCTTGATATGGTCATAGTTAGTAATATCACCTACGAAGAAAGCCGGTTCGTTTCCCGTAGCTTCTTTAATATCAGCCTGGGCCTGCTTTAACTCGTCCTCAAAGGGGCTAAAGAGCATCACTTTGGCCCCTTCTCTGGCAAATTCCAAAGCAATGGCTTTACCCAGGCCGGCACTGGAGGCCATTACAATGGCTCCTTTATCCTTTAAACCTAAATCCATGAGATATCACCTCTTTTTATTTACTTCTGCTTTTTTAAGTCGACAACAGGATTTTTCAGAGGAGCAAAACCGTCAATCCAGCACTCTACCACGTCACCGTCGTTAATATGCACAGCACGGGGTGTTCCGGTGGAAATTATGTCACCGGGGAGCATTGTCATAACTTTTGAATGGAAGGAAACCAGGTAATCGGGTGGGAATGTCATATTTGAGACCACATTTTGTGCATGGATTTGACCATTGATAACAGTAGCCACTTTGAGTTTCATAACATCTTCTATTTCATCGGGGGTTACCAGTTCAGGGCCAAAGCTGAAGAATGTATCAAAACTCTTGGCTCTCGTTAAGAATCTGGGATTTTTTCTCAGGATGTCTTCAGTAGTCATGTCAATAATTGTCGTAAAACCAGCCACGACACTTAACCAGTCTTCACGTTCTACATCTTTGCATTGTTTACCGAAAATAACCCCTAATTCACTTTCAGCAGTGGTCTTCTCAGACTGCAGAGGTATTTTAATGGTATCCATATGTCCAATGATTGCTGTGTCGGGTTTCATAAAGCTGGCAGGCTCTTCATTGGGAGCTTTTTCAGCCAAATCAGAAGCATGGTCAACGTAGTTTAGACCGATCCCCCAAATTTTTCTGGGCCGGCGGTAAAGAGGGGCAAATACCGCTTTTTCTCTGGGTATAGCATCCAGGGCTTCAACTTTTTCTTTCCCGCCTGCACGGTACCAGTCGTTTAACTTTTCTAATTGCCCGGAGGTGATAATCTCCAGCATATCCGTGGGCCAGTCCTGGTTTAATTTTTTATTAACCTCCTCTACCGGTACGACTCCAGCGGCAGTAACAATGGCGGCAACTTCAGCACCGTTTAATTTGATAGTAGCTAGTCTCATTGGTTAAGCTCCTTTCATTTTTGTCTGTAATTTATGAATAGAGGTATTCTCCGGCATAGTATAGACTATCACTACAGCCGGGCCTTCTCTACTTTATTGACGACAAATTTGGGGTTCTCTCCTTTTTCAATCAAGGAGAAGTTTTGGAAAGCCAGTCCTAAAACTTTATTCAGGGTATCTCTGGTACCAGCACCGATATGGGGTGTGGCTAAAACATTATCGAATTTTAACAAGGGATTTTCTTTTTCTACAGGTTCAGAAGCAAAGGTATCAATACCTGCACCTGCGATCAGCTTATTCTCCAGGGCTTCGGCCAGGGCTTTTTCGTCTACGATATGACCCCGGGAAACGTTGATTAAAATGGCAGTTGGTTTCATGAGAGATAATTCTCTTTTGCTAATAAGGTTTCGGGTTTCCGGAAGAAGGGGAATGTGAAGGCTTATGATATCGGCCTTCTTTAAGACTTCATCCATTTCCATATAAGTAACCCCTAAAGCCTTTTCCTCACTTTCCGGCAACCTGAATTTATCGTAGTAAATAATATTCGTCCCAAAAGCTTGAGAGAGTTTGGCAGTAGTTTTGCCGATATTGCCAAAGCCGATAAAACCGTGAGTTTTGCCACTCATTTCATAGGATTCAGGGCGAAGTTCCCACATGAGCCATTCCCCGTTTTTGGTAGCTCTGTCCAGGACATTAAGCTTACGATAAAGGCTTAAAATCATACCGATGGTCAACTCAGCCACACCTGTAGCATTACCGCCGGGGGTGTTACAAACGGGAATACCTAAGTCAAAAGCGGCCTGCAGGTCAATGTTGTCGACACCAATGCCGGTTTTTTGTACCATGCGAACTTTCGCGGCTTTATTTAACATGTCTTTGGTAATCTTAGTAGTTGCCACCAGGAAGTAGTCGGCCTCTTTTAGACTTGCTTCTTTTTCAGCCTCATTCATCTCATACCAGTACAAAAGTTCCAAACCTTCTGCATTGTGGGACTGTAAAAGCTCTTTAAAGGCGGGAAAAACCTTGTCAAAATAGATAACTTTTGAAGCCATGTCTTAATCCTCCATATTTAGTATGAATTTAGTTATCGTCTGAGGTAGCTGCAGTCTGGATGCCGCTCTTGTTTTGCCACTTCTTCATGAGAATAGGCGAGAACAGACCGAGGACAATTAAAACCATGATGACAATGGAGATAGGACGGCTGAAGTAATATGCCAGCATATTACCTTTGGAGAGAACGAGGGACTGTCTGAAGCCCTGCTCAGCCATGGAGCCAAGGATCATCGCCAGTACTACGGCAGCGGTAACGTAACCGGTCTTTCTCATGAAATAACCGATGAAACCAAAGACCACCATGATGTATACATCGAACATGCTGTTGTTAATGGCATAAGAACCAACTACAGACAATACGACGATAATGGGCGCCAGGATACCGGAAGGTATAGTGGAGACTTTTACCACATACCTGGCAATGGCAAGACCAACAAGACCCATTAAGATGTTGGCAATGATAAAACCGACGATTACGGCATAAGTGATGTTAGCATGCTTTTCAAAAAGCTCATGACCAGGCAGCAAACCCTGGATCAAGAGGCCACCTAATAAGACTGCTGTCGTAGCACTGCCCGGAAT
>CAZWTM010000080.1:0-10883 GCA_964637385.1 uncultured Peptococcaceae bacterium | reverse complement strand
ACAACCGCCACTGACGGTTATCAAGTGGCCGCCAAATAATGTGGGCATCAACACCATATTTTGAATGGATAGGGCTATTGTTTATAATAAATCCCGCGGTAATCGGATATCCCCGGTGGTCCGTAATGTAGGAGGTTTTACTGCTGACAAAATAATCTTTGTGATGGGAGAAGGTTGCTACTTGTACCCCATCTCTTTGCAGTTGTTTGACGGATGAAGTGCGTAACTGAAGGAAATCTTGATAAAACCGGGATTCATAAATCAGTTGTTTAACCGCAGTACTCCCCCAAACCGAGCCACTAGCATCGAGAATTCTCATTAGTATTCCCGGAACATTGATGGTGGAGCCCATTAAAGGTGAATTTAAGGTGACGACACCTCGAATCTTTTTCCTGTGATCCGGATGAGTCGTGCTCACAAAATCCAATGCTATTCTGCCTCCTAAACTGTGTCCCACCAAAATAAAGCGGGCCTCGGGGTTTGCAAGAGATATGTTTTCAATTAATTGTTCTAATTGGTTTACACTGAGATAAAGGGATTGACCGGTATTTTTACGGGTGTACGGGTAGGGGACCCAATTGCTGTTCTCGATGTGCCCGCCCATATAACTGTACATAAGAAAGCGGTCATCATAAAATGAATAGCCTATCACAGAGAGTGCTCGTCTGATATTTTCAAACCCCATATGCTGAAAGGGACTGCCGTCACACCGGGTATCCAAACCATTCAAAAAGACAAAATAAAGATTTTTTGCGCTATTGACGGTTTCTTTTGACAGGATTACCGGCGGATAATTATGCCTTTCGATTTCGGTATCCCTGTGGAAAATGTACCCAAATGTAAACACAACCAAAATCATTAGAATTGTGACGAATAATACTCTTTTCTTCATAACAAGCCCCAACAAGCATCAAATTTATGTTTTTATATAGGATATAGTATAAATATTTTTCAACTATTTATGATGGATTAAATTATAAAACCATAACCAGAAACCGCTTGTACTCGATTGGGCTCGTGGGAAGAGAATACTAGCCGCCAGGTGATAAAAAATTTAATGTGACCTTTTCCCAAAACACAATTTTTACCACAATTGGGTCTATAATATCTATAACCGTTGAAAAAAAATTGAAGAAAAGAAAAAAATAAAAGAGCGTGTAATATCCACGCTCTTAACTGAAGCACACGAGTTTGCCTGTAAGCCGAGTTCTGTACTCCTTGCGGAGCGATGATCATCTATCTAGGATGCCAGTTACCTGGCACCTCAAGCGACCTAACCCGGGAGCGGAACGGGCAGTTCCATTGCTCCTCTATTCGGTCTTGCTCCAGGTGGGGTTTACCGAGCCAGCCAGTCACCTGGCTGCTGGTGAGCTCTTACCTCACCTTTCCACCCTTGCCTGTGCTTATTCTAGCCATCGGCGGTATGTCTCTGTGGCACTTTCCTTGGAGTCGCCTCCACTGGGTATTACCCAGCACCCTGCCCTGCGGAGCTCGGACTTTCCTCAGACACAGCCTTTCGGCATTTGTGCCCGCGATCATCCGGCATACTCATGTGCTTTATTCTTTTTTTCAAGGAATTAAATTGTAGCATATTACATAATGTATAGCAACATGTAATAGTTGGTATATTATGATACCAAATCATTTAAGAATAGTTTTTTCTGGTTTTATATTCTCTATTTCACCAATTTCTATCATAATTATACTATAGACCGCAAGAAAATGATAGTGATTACTATTAACAGATTTTATAAAAATTTTCCTTGGGAAAGGTTAGCCGGTAAAGAATTGAGACAACATTAGATTATTCGATCTTGCAAGGAGGGAGAATCATGTTTAGCTACAACATACCTGGACGGGGTATCATTCATATTGAGCACCTGGTTTTAGACTTAAACGGGACTATTGCTGTGGATGGTAAAATAATTCCCGCGGTATTTCCACTTTTGGAACAAATACAAGAGAACCTGACAGTACACATCATAACTTCCGATACTTTCGGCAGCGTGGAAGAGCAGTGTCAGGGTTTGCCTTTTGTGATAAAAAAACTGTCTTCCGGGGACCATATCCGGGAGAAAGAGGAATACGTTAAAACTTTGGGAGTACATAAAGTTTTGGCCATAGGTAACGGCGTAAATGATGCCAGGATGTTAAAAAACAGTATCCTCTCCATTGCCGTGATCGGAAGGGAAGGTTGTGCCCGGGAAGCTCTCTTTAATGCACAAATAATTGTCCAAAGCATCGAGGATGCTTTAGCGCTGGTCCTTAATCCTCAAAGAATGAGGGCCACTTTGCGTTCTTATTAAAAGAAAGGTGTTGACATGAAGTTTGATTATTACAAGTATCACGCGCTAGGCAATGATTATATCGTCATTGACCCTGGTGAATGTTACATAAAAATGACGCCTGACAACATCCGCCTCATCTGTCACCGCCATTTTGGGATAGGTTCGGACGGTATTCTCTTTGGACCACTGGTAAACCCGCAAAAAGAACTGGTCCTCAAGATCTACAACCCCGACGGCAGTGAAGCCGAAAAGAGCGGGAACGGGGTCAGGATTTTTTCCCGGTATCTTTTTGAAAGAAAATATGTCCAGGGTAAAAACTTTTCGCTAAGAACCCTGGGCGGTCCTGTCCAGGTGGAAATCCTGGATGAAGGGGCATCTCTGATTAAAGTGGACATGGGGAGGGTAACTTTTAGTGCCGAGGAGATACCGGTTCTTGGACTGGAGGGTGAAGTGGTAGAGAGGGAACTAACAGCTTTACAAATTTAGGTTGACAATCTGTCCCTCTATTCAATATAATACCTGCAAATGCATCGTGTTTTGAAGGAGGAGGCAAGTTATGGCCCATACTTTAGCTGTGCTGGTAGAGAATCGCCCCGGTGTTCTGACCAGAATTTCCGGGCTGATCAGCCGGAGAGCCTTTAATATTGAGAGTATTGCTGCCGGCTACACGGAAGAACCCGATATGACCCGGATCACCATTGTAGTCAATGGCGATGACCTGGAAATTGAACAGGTTGTGAATCAGCTTTCAAAATTAGTTGATGTCATTAAGATTGTCAACCTGACGGAAGTAGACTCTCTGGACCGGGAATTGGTGTTAATCAAGGTGAAAGCATTACCCGAGAAACGCTCAGATATTGTGGATATCGTAGATATTTTCCGGGCTAAAATTGTTGATGTGAACCGGGAGACTATGGTCATTGAGTTAACGGGTTCACAGGATAAAATTGATGCCCTCTGTGAAGTGCTGCAGGACCATGGCATCATTGAAATCGTTCGTACGGGGAAGATTGTGATCTCACGGGGTCCTCTGCCTGCCAAAAATTTATGAAAATACATAAAATGCGGCTGAAACAGCAAAGTTTTCAGCCGTTTTTAGTTTTATTTTTAATTTAAACAAATTGCAGGAACCTATGTATAGGCAGTGGAAATATTCATAAAAGAAACACCAGTGATATTAAAAAGAGGTCGGATAAAGGAGAGGGGGATTGGGGTGACCCTGAGATTCATTATCGGAAGGGCCGGTACCGGTAAAACCCACACGTGTCTTACGGAAATAGTAGAAAGGGCCTCAAGGGACAGCAGTACAAACCTGATTTATCTCGTCCCGGAACAGGCCACCTTTCAAACAGAGAAAGCCATTCTACAGCGGCATCCTGCGGGCGGCATCATGAATATTCAGGTGTTAAGCTTCCAGCGCTTGGCCTGGCGGGTTTTGCAGGAGACCGGGGGAGGATTGTTTCCTCCTTTAAACGAGCTGGGCAAGATTTTAATCCTGCGGCGCCTTGTGGAAATACATAAAGAGAAGTTTAAGGTATTCGGACGGGTCATTGAACGGCCCGGATTTCTGGAAACCCTGGTTAAAGGTATTTCTGAGTTTAAACTCTATGCCGTCTCTCCCCAACTGCTGGAAACTTGCTTACAACATGAAGAAATAAACAGGCATCCCTCTTTACCCGACAAACTGGCGGATTTGGCCTTAATATATCAGGAATTTGAGGCCTATATCAAAAACCAGTACCTGGATACCGATGATTATCTAGATCTCCTGGCTAATAACATTCACCGGGCTTCATTTTTACGGGATGCTGAGGTCTGGGTAGACGGTTTTCACGGTTTTACTCCCCAGGAGTATCATGTTCTCTCGGAACTGTTGCTGAAATGTGCGAGGATCAATGTCACTGTCTGCCTGGCGGAAGAGCACACCAGGAGGCTTTTGCCGGAAACCCACACCTTTTATCCACCCTGGGAAACATACCAGAGGCTGCGCCAGCTTGCCTCTGAGGTGAATTGTCCTCTGGAAAAAGATGTTGTTTTGGATTTTAGCGGTGAGCATCGTTTTTCCCGGCGAAGGGATCTGGCTTTCCTGGAAAACAGTTTTCTGGAAGAGGGAAAAGTGAGCCATCCACCAGGAGCAGGTTTAAAACTGGTGGCCGCTGCCAACCGGCGGGCAGAAATAGAGGGAGTGGCCAGGGAAATTATCAGGCTGTGCCGGGAAGAAGGGTATCGTTACCAGGATGTAGCTGTGTTATTGCGGGATTTCAGCCAGTATGAGCTGTTACTGCCAACCATTTTCTCCGATTATGAAATCCCATATTTTTTAGATATGAAGCGTCCCGTACACCACCATCCTCTTTTAGAGTTATTACGGGCCGCCCTTGAGGTAGTGGAAAAAGGCTGGAATTATGATCCTGTTTTCCGTTACCTGAAAACGGATTTGGTTCCCCTTTCCCGCCAGGATGTAGACCTTTTGGAAAACTACTGCCTGGCCCATGGTATTCGAGGTTCGCGCTGGACCGATGGACGACCCTGGCAGTACAGGCGCTCACTTACCTTAGGTGAAGAAAGTGAACTAACCCAGGGAGAAGAGATGGAATTACGGCGCCTCAACAAGGCCAGGGAACGGGCAGCTGCCGCCCTTTTGGCCCTGCAAAACCGCTGTAAGAAAAGTCACACAGCCCAGGATTATTGCTTTAGCCTCTTTAGGCTTTTAGAGGACCTGGGTGTTACCTGGAAACTGGAGTTCTGGAGCAAAAAAGCCGAGGAAGCAGGACGCCTGGAAGAAGCCAGGCTTCATGCCCAGGTGTGGGATAAGGTCATGGAACTCTTGGACCAGACGGCGGAAGTTTTGGGAAAGGAACCGTTAAATATCACGGAATTCAGCCAGGTCTTTAACAGTGGTTTGGAAGGAATACAATTAGGTTTGATACCTCCGGGATTAGATCAGGTGCTGGTCGGGTCCCTGGAAAGGTCCCGAAATCCCGATTTAAAAGGGGTTTTTGTACTAGGGGTTAATGAGGGAGTACTCCCGGCCCGCAGCCTGGAAGAGGGCCTGTTCTTTGACGATGAACGAAAAGCCCTGGCGGAGACAGGTATCTCCCTGGCTCCCGGCAGTGAGAAGCGACTGTACGGTGAACAGTTCTTGATTTATCTTGCCCTGACCAGAGCCAGTGATTTCTTATGGGTCAGCTACCCTATGGCTGATGCAGATGGTAAAGCTTTGGCTCCCTCTCCCTTGATTGCCAGGCTCCGGGAGCTATTCACCCCGGGGGAAGAGAAGTTAGCACTGGCCGTATGTACTGTGGAGCCTACCGGCGATAATGACGAAGATTATGTCGTTCATCCTTACCGGACCCTGGGATACCTGGCAGCTGTTCTGCGCCAGGCTGTAGAAGGAAAAGCAATAAACCCCCTCTGGTGGCATGTCTATAACTGGTATATAGACCAAAAAGAATGGCAGAAGCCCGTGAGCAGGGTAGTCCAGGGTCTTTATCATGTCAACCAGGAAGCCAGAATACCTCGGGAACAGGTCAGAAAAATATACGGGACGACTTTGCTCGCCAGCATATCAAGGCTGGAAAGATTTAAGGCCTGTCCCTTTGCCCATTTCCTGGCCTACGGGCTAAAACTCAAAGCAAGGCCGGAATTTAAACTGGGGGCCCCTGACCTGGGGCAGTTTTTCCATAAAGCCCTGGAGCGTTTCTATCAATACCTGCAGGACCATGAGCTGGAGTGGGCTGAATTAACCATGGAACAGGCCCGGGAGATTACCGAAGAGATTGTGAATGAACTGGTACCCCAGCTGCAAAACGAACTGCTTTTAAGTACGGCCCGCTACAGATATCTCACAGGAAAACTGAAACGTACGGTCTTAAGGGCCGTCTGGGTCTTAAGGGAACACGCCCGCCGCGGTACATTCCGTCCCCTTGGTGTAGAGATTGCTTTTGGGAAAGAGGGAGCTTTACCGGGGTTGCAGCTAACCCTGGCTGACGGAAGCACCATCATTTTACAGGGAAGGATTGACAGGGTGGACGGAGCCGCCGGTGACAAAGGTTATTACCTGCGGATCATAGACTTTAAATCGGGCTCTTCTTCTCTCAGCCTCCTGGAGATTTATTACGGCCTCAAACTCCAGCTTTTGACTTACCTGGATGTGGTGTTAACCCACGCCCCTCATCTCATAGAGGGAGAAGCCTATCCGGGAGGCGTGCTCTATTTTACCATTAAAGACCCTTTTATCACGGAAAAAGGGCCTCTTTCCCCGGCGGAAATTGAAAAGAAAATTCTGCGGGAATTAAAAATGAAAGGGTATCTTCTCAAAGACCCTGCGGTTGCAAAAATGATGGATGCTGAGATTAGCGGCCCTTCGGACCTAATTCCCGTAAGCTTAAGTAAAGAACAGGAATTTTATAAAGGAACTGCCAATGCCCTCACTCTGGAAGAATTTACGAAATTGCGCCAGCATGTGGAGAAAATCCTTAAGGAAATAGGGCAGGAAATTATGGAAGGGGACGTGGGGATTCAGCCCTACCAGTACAAAGGGAAACGGCCCTGCACCTACTGCCTGTATGCCCGTGTTTGCCGTTTTGACCTTAGTGTTCCCGGCAATTCTTACCGTGTGCTTAAGGAACGGGAAGCGGGAGAAATCTGGTATGAGATTGGCGTAAAGGAGGTGGCGGAAGATGAGTAAACCGGCCTGGACCAGAGAACAGGAGACAGCCATCTATTACAGGGGTGAGAATATTCTGGTAGCTGCTGCCGCGGGAGCGGGCAAAACCGCCGTCCTGGTAGAAAGGATCATCCAGCGGGTCCTGGATTCCACCCAGCCCGTGGACGTGGATAAGCTGCTGGTAGTAACCTTTACCAACGCCGCTGCCCAGGAAATGAGGGAAAGAATCAACAGCGCCCTCACCAGGCGCTACCAGGATAACCCCACTGATAAACACTTACAGCGCCAGCTTTTACTGCTCAGTAGAGCCTCTATTTCTACCCTCCATGCTTTTTGCCTGGAAATCATCAGGCAGAACTATTACCAGCTATCCTTACCTGGAGGGTTGGCCCTGGACCCCCGTTTCCGAATTGCCGATGATACCGAGGCCATGCTTTTAAAACTGGAGGTGCTGGAAGAACTATTTGAAGATAAATATACGGAGGAAGACGAAATATTCCTGGAACTGGTGGAGGGGTTTGGCGGAGAGAGGGACGACAAGATTCTCCAGGACCTGGTATTAAAGCTTTATGAATTTTCCCGGAGCCAGCCCCAACCCTCTTTATGGCTGGCCCATGTGGAACACTCTTTTCAGGCCAACCTGGAGGATGAAATCACCCAGTCCCTCTTCCACAATATGCTGGAGAGTATCATCATACCCCTGGAGGATGGCCTGGAAAAACTGAAAGAAGCCCAGCGCCTGGCCCTCAGCCCGGGAGGGCCAGCTCTCTATAACAAGAATCTGACGGAAGAAATACATCTCCTGGAAGACATTTTGGCTAAGGCTAAAGTGTCCTGGCAGGCTGTTTACGAGGCGATGCAAGGCTTTAGATTTAACTCCCTGAAACCCTGCCGGGCTGAGGTAGAGGAAGCTTTAAAAAAGCAAGTGCAGGAACTCAGGGATGAGGTAAAAAAATCCCTGCAGCAGCTGCGGCAGGAATATTTTGACCGTTCCCCCGTGGAACTGCTCCAGGATATGCGTGACATGGCTCCGCTCATGGGGGCCCTGTGTCACCTGGTGGAGGAATTTTCTTTCCGTTTTCTCAAAGCCAAATTACAGCGTAATATCATCGATTTCTCCGATATCGAACATTTTACTCTGGCTTTACTGCGTAAAGAGGAAGGGGGACAGTGGCTCCCTTCGCCCCTGGCTCTAAAGCTGAGGACCAGGTATGAGGAAGTGCTGATCGATGAGTACCAGGACATCAATCCTGTACAGGAAGCTATCCTCGCTTTCGTCTCGCGCCAGGATTCGGAAAAACCCAATATGTTTATGGTGGGGGACGTTAAACAAAGTATTTATGGTTTTCGCATGGCCGAGCCCGGTCTTTTCCTGGCCAAGTACCGTGCTTACGGCCAGGAGTCCGGTGTACGGGGCAAAAAAATTATCTTGGCGGAAAATTTCCGCAGCAGGCAGGAGATTATTCGGGGGGTAAACTTTATTTTTCGCCAGTTGATGAGCCCCAAAGTGGGCGGTATCATTTACGACCGGGAGGCGGAACTGGTCTGTGGCGCCAGCTATCCCCCGGGTACAGGTGCTGGGACCGCTGCCATTGAAGTGCATATGCTGCAAAAGAACACGAATCAAGGGGAACAGGTCCAGCGGGAAGGAAAAGAGGAGAACGCAGGAGATTACCCGGAAAACGAAGAGTTAGATACTGTAGAGCTGGAAGCACGGCTCATCGGCCGGCGCATCTTGCAGCTCTTCGCGGGGGAAAGCGAAGGCGGACCGTTTATGGTCTGGGACCGGGGGAAAGGGGAATACCGCCCGGTCACTTACCGGGATATTGTGGTACTGCTCAGGACTACCAGGGGGCAGGCCCATACTTACCTGGAAGTATTCCGCCAGTTGGGGATTCCCGCTTATGCGGAAGTAGGGACAGGTTATTTTGCCGCCCAGGAAGTACAGACCATGGTTGCGCTGCTGCAGGTTATTGATAATCCCCGTCAGGATATCCCCCTGGTAGCTACCTTGCGTTCACCCCTGGTGGGTTTGACGGCCGAAGAACTTACAAGTGTCAGGCTCCAGCGGCCCTATGGTGATTTTTATGATTCCTTACGTTTGGCGGCACGCAAAGAAAGTGGGCGGCTGGGGGAAGAACTCCGTGCTTTCTTACAAAAATTACAGAGCTGGCGCACCTATGCCCGGCGTAATTCCCTGGTCGATTTAATCTGGCTTTTATACAGGGAAACAGGGTACTACGATTATGTAGGAGCTATGCCCGGCGGGAAACAGAGACAGGCTAACCTGCGGGCCCTCCATGACAGGGCCAAAGAGTATGAAAGCACTACCTACCGGGGGCTCTTTAAATTCCTGCGTTTCCTGGAAAAGTTAGAAGAGACCAACAACGACCTGGGGGCAGCCCGGGCCCTGGGTGAAAACGAAAATGTGGTCAGGATCATGAGTGTTCATAAGAGCAAAGGCCTGGAGTTTCCTGTGGTGTTCCTGGCCGGCTTGGGCAGGAAGTTTAACCAGCAGGACCTGCAGCAGGATATTTTGCTGGATAAAGAACTGGGTCTGGGGCCCGTCTGGGTGGATTACCGGCAGCGTCTGAAATACCCCACGTTGGCCAAAATGGCTATAAAAAATAAGTTGAAAAGAGATCTCCTGGCTGAAGAAATCCGTCTTTTGTATGTGGCTTTGACACGGGCCAGGGAAAAATTAATTCTTGTGGGCACCCTGAAAGACACTGAAAAGAAAATAAAAAGCTGGGGAAAAGTAATAGGCCGGGAGGAGTGGGAACTGCCCTTGGGGGTTTTAACACAGGCCAGCTGCTACTGGGATTGGTTGGGACCCTGCCTGATCCGTCATCGCTCCGGTGAGCCCCTGCGGGCTAAAGGTACAGGGCTTGGATTCCCTGCCCCTTCTTTAGCTGATTATCCCGTGGACTTTAAAATTTCTTTCTGGGAAACCCCTCTACAGATCACACAGGAGGAAAATGGCGGCGATTACCGTACTTATCTGGATAAGGTGAGGCAGTTGGAGCCGGTACCTTATAGCCCGGTTAAAACGACTGGAATAATCGACAGGCTGGCCTGGGCTTACCCACACAGTGCTTTAGCTGATATCCCGGCCAAATTATCGGTGACTGAAATAAAAAACCGTTACCAGTATTTAGCCCAGGACCATAGTGCCAGCCTTGCTTTTGTTCACTGGCGTGAATTAACCAGGCGGCCCCGTTTTCTCCAGGAAAAAAAAGGATTGTCAGCTAATGAAAAAGGCTCCGCTTACCATCTGGTGATGAGGCATCTGGAAGTAACCCAGGAACTGAGCAGGGAAAACATTGAGAGACAAATCCGGAGCCTGGTGGAAAGGGAAGTGCTGACGCCTGCCCAGGGAGAAGCCGTAGATGCCGGGAAAATAGAACAATTCTTTCATTCACCTCTGGGACAGAGAATGAGAAAGGCAGAGAAGCTGCTGCGGGAAGTCACCTTTACCCTTGTCTTACCTGTGGCCGAATTATACCCCCAAGTGGAAGATTATCCTGAGGAAAAGATCCTCGTCCAGGGGACCATTGACTGCCTGTGGGAAGAGAGAGAAGGCTTTGTCCTGATGGACTACAAAACCGACCTGGTAACAGAGGAAACGATGGAAAACTTAAGAAGCCGTTATCACATCCAAATGATGTTGTACAGCCGGGCGGCAGAGCAGATCTTAAAAAAACCGGTGCGGGAAAAAATCCTTTATTCTTTTGCCTTGGACCAGCCCCTAATTTTATAAAGTTATTCCGGGGAATATTGCTCTTTGCAGGAATTTGTGAACACAATATATAATATAATATTTTGATCTGGTCTACCTTAAGAGGAGGGATGATGTATGCTTTTAAAAGCACCCCAGGTAGCAAAAGCCTGGAAAAAATTTGTCTACCACGGGAAATTGGATAAAA
>CAZWTM010000079.1:0-11000 GCA_964637385.1 uncultured Peptococcaceae bacterium | reverse complement strand
CTTTCTTAATTCTTTGGTTTTCTTTTTGGCATATAACGCTCTTTTTCACTATAGATACAGCCACAGTATTGTTGGCGGTACATATTTTGTTCCTTGGAGACGGTTATATTCTCCTTAAATCCCGGGCGGAAATCACAATAAAAGAAAGGTATTCCCAGTTCCTCTTCTATGGCTGTGCCTATCTCTTTGATCAGTTCATGTTTTTGAAAAGGACTTACCAGCAGGGTAGTAGTAAAGGCATCAAATTTTCCTTTTTTGGCAATCTGGGCGGCTTTTTTTAGACGCAGGCTGTAACAGATACGGCAGCGTTCCCCTTCCCTAAAAGTTACCTGCCGCAAAAATTCGTCAATTTCATAATTATCATCGATAATCACGGGCAATCCTATTTTTTCAGCAAAGTATCGGTATGTCTCCAGTCTCTTTTGAAACTCAGTGTAAGGGTGAATATTGGGATTATAAAAGTATCCTCTAACTTCATGGCCTTCTTCCAAAAGTTTCCGGGTTGGAAAAATACTGCAAGGTCCGCAGCAAGAATGTAATAAAATTTTCAAATTTTATTCCTCCTACCAAAGGGTGGGCTCGGCATCCTCTTTTTTGTTATAGCTAATACCTAGATGTTGATACGCAAGGCTTGTGGCAACTCTACCCCGGGGTGTTCGCTGCAAAAATCCTAATTGTAACAGGAAAGGCTCATAAACATCATCAATAGTAGTCGTCTCTTCACTAATAGACGCAGCCAGGGTATCCAGCCCCACAGGCCCTCCGCCAAATTTTTCAATAATGGAAAGCAGGAGACGCCGGTCTGTAGCATCTAAACCTAAGTGATCCACTTCCAAAAGATTGAGGGCACGGTCGGCCAAATCTTTCGTAATAATCCGCTGCCCCTGTACCTGGGCATAATCTCTTACTCTTTTTAGCAGACGATTGGCAATACGTGGTGTCCCCCTAGCTCTTCTACCAATTTCTCGGGCCCCATCTTTATCAATATGGATATTAAGAATTTTTGCCGCCCTCTCCACGATAGCTATCAGGCTGTCTTCATCGTAATACTCCAAACGGCTGATTACCCCAAAGCGATCCCTCAAGGGAGCCGTTAGATTGCCAATACGCGTTGTGGCTCCCACCAGGGTAAAAGGAGGTAATTCTAGCCGGATGGAACGAGCACTGGGACCTTTACCTATGACAATATCTAGACAGAAGTCTTCCATGGCTGGATAAAGCACTTCCTCCACTGCCCTGTTTAAACGGTGAATTTCATCAATAAACAGGACATCCTTAGGCTGCAGGTTAGTAAGGATAGCAGCCAGGTCTCCGGGCCTTTCTATGGCAGGCCCTGAGGTAGCCCTTATTTGCGCTCCCATCTCCACAGCTATAATATTGGCCAGGGTTGTCTTTCCTAAACCTGGTGGTCCATATAATAAGACATGGTCCAAGGCTTCGTTTCTCTGCCTGGCAGCTTTAATGAAAATTGCCAGGTTTTCTTTCACTTTATCCTGTCCGATATAGTCCTGCAAACGATTAGGTCGTAAGGTTATTTCCTCATTTTCCTCCGGAATTATGTCCGGAGAAACTATTCTCTCAACTGACATCTTTTCCTCCACTTCTAATATTTAGCCAGGTTCTTTAGAGCAATCCGCAGCAATTCTTCTACAGAGGGATTTTTCCTGGAAAGTGAATTCAAAACAGGTACCGCGCTCTGGGCTTCAGCCAGGCTGTAGCCTAAAGCCACAAGGGCAGATATCGTTTGACTGCGTACATCATCATTGCTCGTTAAGGGGATATTTTTACTTTCAATTTGCTCCTTGCCTAACTTATCTTTTAATTCCAGTATGATTCTTTGTGCCGTTTTCTTTCCTACACCGGAAATTCCAGTGAGTGGTGCCGCATCGCCCACGACTATTGCTCGTTTTAGTTCACTGACATTTAGTTGGGAAAGAATATTTAAGGCTAATTTGGGTCCAATGCCGGAAACCTGCAGTAAAGTGATAAAGAATTCCCTTTCCTCAACATCTAAAAACCCGTAAAGGCTGAGTTCATCCTCCCGGATATGGAGATAAGTATACATCACAATCTCCTGCTGTAAAGGCGGCAGTCTATATAAACAACTGGCAGGTACGTATAACCTGTAGCCAACCCCCCCTACTTTAATCACAATATAGTTGACACCAGTTGTCATTAACTCTCCCTGTAAAAATTCAATCAACATAACCCCTCCTGGCCAATCCGGAGTAAAAAGAATGTCCATGACAAATCGCTAAAGCCAAGGCATCAGCAGCATCATCGGGACGTGGGATCTCCGCTAAATTTAAAATGGCTTTTACCATGAACTGTACCTGTTTTTTTTCCGCACGTCCATATCCGACTACAGCCTGTTTTACTTGCAGGGGTGTATATTCATGGATTTGTATTCCCTTTTGATAAGCAGCCAGCATTAATACACCCCTGGCCTGCCCTACTTCCAGAGCCGTTTTGGCATTTTTATTAAAAAATAATTCTTCAATAGCTATATGATCCGGTTTAAACTTTTCAATAAGATTCATCATAAGAGTGTAAATTTGATTCAATCGTACAGCTGGCGCATCTGTTTTCGTACTACAAATTGTACCATATTCCAGAAGTTTAAACTTGTTTCCCAAATATTCCAACACACCATAACCAGTTATGGCTGTTCCCGGGTCAACACCTAAAATGATAATTTTCCTCACCTCACACGAAAATCACTACTTCCAGTGTCAAGTAGCAGGATGTCTTCTCATTGGTAACACATCAATAGTGACATTGTGACTGGTTATTAATTCTTATTAGATTATTATTCGACGGTAGGGGCCTATCTCCTTTTAAACACTATTCAAATAACATTAACCCCCTGTCTCGTCAAAGAACAAGGGGGTTAATGATCATTCACTGTATTCATCTAAACTGTCTAATGTCGCAATCAATTCTTCCCAATCGACAAATTCCAGTTTTCCTGATCTAATCTTGTCCTGAATTTCTAAAGGTAGACTACTGAGCATAATATCGGTTTTATGGACAAGACCGCCTTCCTTCCCAACTTCTATGGGACCTACATAGACTGCCACTTTCTCCCCTGTTTCGTCAGGTTCCAAATGCCATCTTTCTTTATGCTCAGGACACAACCCCGGCTGGGTCCTTTCAATAATAACTTTATTTTGTTCCCATTTAATTTTCCAGCCAGCGGCTTCGGGGTACTTGGTCTCCAGTTCCGTATATGTCAGGTTATTAAATTCATTCCTGAGTGTTACGTCCACAAGTTTTTCAGAATGACATCCTAAGTCATATTTTGCGCAAAGCGAGTATTGTTCACGGAAATATACGGCTGTTCCCGGCTGAATTACCTGCTCTTTAATCGGAGGAATCACTAAAGCTTCCTCAGGTTTTTCCCCGGAATCAGTTAATAGGGACGTATAACAATATGCACCGAACGCACTCACGAAGGACAACAGTAAGAAGAATAAATATAGGTACTTATATTTACTGATTCGCATGTTTCCCCTTCTCTACCATTTTTAACCATATACTGCCCTAAATGCCAAAAAATTATACCTATTTTAATAAGAAGGGGTCAACAATTGGTGCAATAAAACCGCTTGCGCGGTTTTATTGCAGTTGTTCCATGATTTCATCGGGAATATAAAAATTAGCATAGACATCCTGGACATCATCATGTTCTTCCAGGTAATCCATCATACGCAGGAGTAATTTAGCCTGCTCCAGATCTTTTATTTCCACCGTATTTTGGGGAATCATGGCCAGCTCAGCCCGGGTAAAAGACAATCCTTCCTTCTCCAGGGCTTCTTTGACGGACTGGAATTCCTCCGGTGCAGTGATGATTTGTATTTCGTCCTCCTCAAACTTAATGTCCTCTGCACCTTTATCCAAAGCAAGGAGCATTAAATCATCTTCACTAAGGGTTGTTTCATCAGCAGCTAACACCAAAACCCCCTTCTTATCGAACATCCAGCCAACGCAACCTGTCTCGCCCAAATTTCCACCGTTTTTGGAAAAGATGTGCCTAATTTCTCCGGCTGTCCTGTTTCGATTATCTGTAAGGATATTCATCATAACCGCTACACCGCCAGGTCCGTATCCCTCATAAACCAGCTCCTCATAATTATTACTGTCCTGGCCCCCTGCTCCTCTTTGGATAGCCCTGTTTATATTATCATTGGGCATATTGGCAGCTTTGGCCTTTTGAATAGCGATTTTTAAGCGGAAATTTGCTTCGGGATTAGGCCCCCCCATTTTAGCTGCAACAATTAATTCACGTCCTAATTTGGTAAAAAGTTTACCTTTGAGGGCGTCCTGTTTTTCTTTTCTGTGTTTTATATTAGCCCATTTCGAATGGCCTGACATTTGAATTACTCCTCCCATCCGTTATTACTAGATAGTCATATGAAAGGCACAGGAAAACCCTGTGCCTATTTGCTCACTACTATATTTTATCATAAACCCGGTTTAAAAACAATTTAGCACTAACCTTTACTATTTTAGTATAAAGACCTGAACGGTACGTCTACCCCACTTTAAAGCCTGGGCTTTTGTTTCAAAAAATAAGTCAATCCTATTACCTTTAATAGCACTGCCAATGTCTAAAGCCGTAGCATAGCCATATTCCTCTATGTATAACCTGGTCCCCAAAGGAATAACGTTAGGATCAACGGCAACAACGCCTACAGAGGGCCAAATGTCTGTGTATGTCCTATTTCCAGTATGGGTATAGCCTGTAGCCACCATATTTAAAACACGTTCAAATTCCAAGGTTTTGCCACCCCTGGAAATAGTCTGGCGGGTGCCCATGGCTACAATCTCTTTAACTGGCTCTTTTATTACTATTTTTTCGATAAGTTTCCTGGCTACCTCTTTACCGTCTTCCAAGACCACTGCATAGACATATTTTTCTAAACCAGGTTTGCCTTTTTGTAAAATACGCTGCTCACCTTTATAAAGATTTTCCTCGGGTTTGCGCTCAATTTCATAGGGAATTTCCTTTTGTTCCGTCAAATTTTTATTCATTACACGAATTACTCTAACCTGGCTACCTGCTGTTTCCTGCAGACCTGGGATTACTTTATCATATTCACCTAAAGTTACGCCTGCTTCATTTAAAATATTTTTTACTAAATGCGTAGTTGTTTTAAGTGATATCTTATGCCCATCGACTATAATCTCTACAGGTTTTGCCCGTTTAATCTCAATGGTCATGCCGGCTGTCAGCGACGCTTCTATACCTGGCATAACAAGATCCTTTTCACTGATAACAATTTTTTGTTCCTGGAGCAATTCTTTTACAGTCTTGGCTCCGGTTTTCACAGTAATATTTTTGCCTTCTTCAATCAGGGTTACTTCCTGCTTCCCTGCTACAATCCTCCCTCCTATCAATAACAACACAGGAAGCAATATAATAATTACAATGCAGCGTATGAGCCTCATAATTCACCTCCAGCTTATTATAATGTTCGACATGTAGATAGAAATCCCTTTTTTAAAAAATACGCCCCTTATAAATATACCCTACCCACGCAGGCATGTAGTAAAACAATATAAATCCCTATTATCATAAAAAGGATAACTAGCATAAAAAGAGAATCATGTATCATATATTAAGGATTGATTTATGAAAACATTAAGGAGGTAAACCAATGATTATTACCACAACTCCCAGTATTGAAGGGTACAGGATTAAAGAATACTACGGGATTGTTGCCGGCGAGGCGATTATGGGGGCAAACGTCGTTAGGGATATTTTTGCCAGCATTACAGACATCGTAGGCGGTCGTTCCGGTGCCTATGAAGAAAAACTCATTGAGGCCCGGACAATCGCTATGGAGGAAATGAAACAAAGAGCAAAAAAACTGGGAGCTAATGCTATCATAGGTGTAGATATTGACTATGAGGTTGTCAGGGAAGGAATGTTAATGGTTACAGTTTCTGGTACAGCAGTAAGAACTGAAAATAGCCAATAAGCATAGAAGGGCAGAAATCTCTGCCCTTTTATTCCTGTTCCAGGAGAATCACCCATACTTCAGCAGGTATATCTCCTTTATAATTTATAAATTTATACTTTTTTATTATCAATTGTTACGGCTTTTAGATTCTGAATGGCTGTTTCGAAGTTGCTTCGAAATTGGTCTAATTGGGTAAGATCACCTGTCTCTAAATATTTCACTAAATAAAGATAAGTAGAAGCCACTTTACCTAAGGACTCTGCTAGCTCTTTTTTACCTATCTCATTAGCCTTAAGGCCATAATCCGATATCTGCCCCCAGATTTCCCTTGCCAGTTTGATATCTTTATCTTTGATAGCTTTTTCCGTAGTTTCTATAGTTTTGTTAATAAGCTTTTCCATAAAATCCGGCTTTTCAAGGACATGACTGTCACAACCTACCAATACAAAGGAGAACAGGAATAAGAGTAAAAAAACCTTTGTGAGTTTCCGCATGGTGTCATCTCCTTTAATCCCTGTTTTATGAATTTTCTTTTAAGAGACAATATTTATCATACCGTTTCTTTACAGTTTTGGGGAGATGTATAAATTCTCTGCCTGCAAAGCATATGTCTGCGGTATAAGCGAGGTTTCCTTTGCAGAGTAGGAAACACGTAATAAGCTCTATTCTACACAAAATTATATTTTCCTGCTTAATGGTATAACACTCCAAAATTTTAATCCGTATTTTATATCACATATGATAAGCCGTTTACTTAATACATATTTTTTTTGGTAAAGCAATAGAAACCTCGGTACCTTGATTAACCTGGGATTCAACATTAATTTTTCCTGAATGATTTTCTATTATTTTATAGCTTACACTCAGGCCCAGGCCAGTTCCATGTTCCTTAGTGGTATAAAATGGATTAAATATTTTGTCTAACTGCTCTTTTGTCATACCGCAGCCTGTGTCTGTGATAACTACATAAATATACTCCGTATCTGTAAAAGTAGTAATAGAAAGGATTTTCTGTAGGCTGTTAGCCATAGAATCAATTGCATTCAAACAAATATTTAAAATGACTTGTGTAATTTGGTTAGTATCACAGTATATTTCTGGAAGATTATGGTCTAAATCAGTTTTCAATTTTATTTCTTTGGACGTACACTGTGATTCCAGTAATATACTCATATCTAAAATAACTTGATTAAGGTTGCAAATCGTAAACTTGGGAGCATTTGGTTTAGCGTATTGGAGAAAATCTTTAAGTAAATTATTCACCCGATCAATTTCCCTATTAATTATCTTGAGATAATCCTTGACTTCTTCGGGATCTTTCTTAGTTATATTTCTCTCCAAAAGCTGAATAAAACCTTTAATGGTAGTAAGAGGATTTTTTACCTCGTGAACAATACCGGCCGCCATCTGTCCCATAGCAGCATATTTTTCATTCTCCAGCAGTTTCTGTTTTTCTCTATACAATTGACGCTCATTTTCCATGGTTTTGCTGATTAGAATTCCTAGAAGCCAAATAAAACAAATAAAAATAAACTCATAATCAATATTATAGCTTTGATTTATTGAATCAGAAACAATCACCACAAGGGATGTGACACCCGCAATCAATATAGTATATTTAATGGTGTAACGTAAAGCCACTAAAACAGTAGGTAAAACAATAATTATCCGTACCGAAGAATCGTTAGTCTGGGCAATTAGCCATCCCGAAATTAAAAGAAATATGATTCTTAAAAATAATTCCAATTTACTGGGTATATTGCTGTATTTAAATTTGTACAGAGTGCCCATGTAAATAATAACGGCAACAATAATAATAACAATAGAAACAAAAAATTGCCATTCTAATATAGTAGGAGGATTGAGTCTCCGAATCAATATAATACTTAAAAAAGCCAAAAACATACATTCAACAATGAAACTGTATTGCTCTATTTTATAAATGTTATTGCTTTTTTTAAGCACAAAAATCACCCCGTCTTTCCTCAATAAGTTTGTGGAAACAGAAGGAGGTTTTTACTATCCATCACCGTATTTCCATTTTTAGATTATATCTCAATTATTTATTTTTATAAAGACCTTCTGTAAATTATTGTAAATTATACAGCATAAATTAATCTATAATCAAAGATATATACATATATAAAACAATAAATGTAAGCGCTTAATAAACCAGTGCATGGTCAGCCAGTTCCAAGCGTGTCATAATATCTCCATAAAACCGAGGAAATGGAGGATAACAAAATGGACGCTAAAAAACAACAGGCACTGGTTGCTGAGTGCCGGGCCAGCGAGATGACGGCAAAGGCGTGGTGCCAACAAAAGGGTATCAAATACCGGCAGTACCTTTCCTGGGCAAGTAAAGTCAACCGGAAAGAACAAAGGGCAATAGAGCCCGGAAAACAGCAGTGGGCCACTGTAACGCTGCCAAAAGAAGAACATGCCCCTGGCCAAATCAGGCTGAACTGCGGCAAATGGACCATTCATGCAGATCCCCGTTTAAGCTTGGTGCTGCTCGCGGACGTGCTTAAAGTTGTGGATGCCTTATGCTGAAAGACATCACCAGCTATGATGGAATTTATCTGGCTTGCGGAGCAACGGACCTGAGAAGATCCGTTGATGGCCTGGCTATCATTGTAAAACAAGAATTCAAAATGGATCCCTTCGGAAACTATCTTTTCCTCTTTTGCAATAAGAACCGCAATCGGCTGAAAGCCCTGAGCTGGGATCGCAATGGCTTCGTTTTGTATTACAAAAGGCTGGACGGTGCAGGAGCCCGGTTTATATGGCCGAAAAAGCCAGCAGACGTAAGAAGCATAACGGTTAAGCAACTTCGGCTTCTTATGAAAGGGATGTCCATAGACCCCGCCCAAGGGTTTTGGCGAGGTCACAGGCAGAGATTTCTTTTGATGAGACTAAAACCATTGCTTTGCGAATATGTAGTGAAAATTTTATTTTAAAATGGCTCAAAACCTTGATTTTTCTAGGTTTTTGGGCCTTTTTGTGTTACAATGGAAGTATGAAAACACTAGATATGAAGGGCCTTGCGCCCGAGATAACTGCATACATATCAGGGCTTGAGAAGCAACTGCAGGAACAGGCCAAGACCATAGAGTCTCAAAAGGTTAGTATCGACCGGCTGACGGATATGCTGGTTAAGTTTCAAAAGACCATGTATGGGCAATCCAGTGAAAAAAGAAAGTATGTGCTTGGAGAGGACACAAATCAACTCTCTCTTTTCAACGAGGCAGAAGTTGAGGCTGACCGTAACGCACCGGAACCCAAGACGATTACTGTTTCCGGTCATGTTCGCAAAAACAAGTGTACCAAGGAAGAACTGGCCGCAAACGTTCCTGTGGTAGAGATTCTCTGTGAACTTGATAAAGAACAGCGTGTCTGTGGGACATGCGGCGGAAAAATACGAATCCTCGGCAAAGAAACGGTCCGGGAGGAATTGGAATTCATACCGGCCCAGACGAGGCTTCTTCGCTATGTTCGGGAGAACTATGTCTGTGAAAGCTGCGAGAAGGAAACGAGAGAAGCCACGATCATGAAAGCGCCCGTTCCCGCCCCGGTCATTAAAAAGAGTCTTGCTTCACCATCATCAGTGGCTTACGCCATGTATCAAAAGTATGTGAACGCCATGCCGCTGTACAGGCAGGAAAAAGACTGGGCTAATCAAGGCATTGTTCTATCCAGAGCGACACTGGCCAATTGGATCATACGGGCGGCAACTGACTGGCTTGAGCCTCTTTGGGAGAGAATGAAATCCCATCTTCTGAAAGAAGTTGTAATCCATGCCGATGAGACGCCGATTCAGGTACTTAAGGAAGAAGGGAAAAAACCGTCATCTGATTCGCGGATGTGGGTATATTGTTCGGGCAATACTGGAAATCCGCCGGTAATACTCTTTGAATACCAGCCCACGCGTTCCGGTGAGCATGCCCGGCGATTCCTGACAGGCTTCAGAGGATATCTGCAGACCGATGGCTACAGCGGATATGACAAGGTGCAGAATGTAACCAGATGTGGCTGCTGGGCTCACTTACGGCGCAAGTACCAGGAGGCACTGACAAAGAGCGGAGATATTCAGGGCTCTGCTGCTGCCGTGGGATTTGACTATTGCAACCAGCTCTTTGCCATTGAAAAGGATTTGACAGAGCTTACTCCAGAAGAACGGAAACTTAAGCGTCAGGCACGGTCCAAGCCGGTCCTTGAGGCTTATTTGTCATGGCTTGAAACCGTAAACCCCCTCCAAGGCTCGAAACTTGCCGAGGCCATCACCTATTCCATAAACCAAAAGGCTTCGCTGGGCGTGTTTCTTGAAGACGGGCACATCGAGTTGTCCAACAACCGGGCTGAGAACGCAATCAGGCCATTTGTAATCGGCAGAAAATCCTGGTTATTTGCGGATACACCCAAGGGTGCCAAAGCCAGCGCTGTTGCTTACAGCATTGTGGAAACAGCTAAAGCTAACAAACTCAACATCTACAAGTATCTGGTACATATCTTCAGTACAATGCCAGCACTTGACTTCAAGAATCATCCCTCGCTTCTTGAGGACTTACTGCCTTGGTCTGAAAAATTACCTGATTGCTGTCATAACAGAAATAACTAATACAGTTTATTTGGGCCTCGGTACGGCAAAGGCAACCGTGCCGGGGCTTAATTTTCTCGGTGCACCCTGTTATTAAGCGCTTACTATAAACCAAAAAAAGAGACTCGAACAAAATCGAGTCTCTTTTAAGTATAATCCTGGCAACGACATACTCTCCCAGGCGAAATCGCCAAGTACCATCTGCGCTGAAGGGCTTAACTGCCGTGTTCGGGATGGGAACGGGTGTGACCCCTTCGCTATTGTCACCAGGAATTTTTTAGTTGTTAGTTGGTAGTGAAAACAACTACCTTACATTCTCTCAAAACTCCACAGAGGATACAGTAAATAACACCCGGTAGTCTGGCCACAGTTAGTATACTACCAACTGCCAACTATCAACTACCAACTTAATTGTGGTCAAGCCCTCGGCCTATTAG
>CAZWTM010000078.1:0-11034 GCA_964637385.1 uncultured Peptococcaceae bacterium | reverse complement strand
TAAATACTAACATATAAGTGCATTTTCTCCAAAAGTTCTAGGGGGCTAAATAGCGTAAGCCTATACTCCCGGATTGGTTTTCCTTCAAACAGGGCATAGAGGAGTATTTCCCGAAATTCCTCAATAGAAATCTTCTCTTTTAGATAATCGATGACATTTGTTACCCGGCTGCGCACTGATTTTACGCCTTTGGATTCAATTTTATCTCCTTTCACATTGAGGGCTTCCTGCACATTCTCTAATTTAGAATTAAAAAGAATGGTGCCATGATGGAGAACCTTACCCTTATAGATATACTGGGCATTGCCGGAAAATTTTTTCCCGTCGATGGTGATATCATTACGGCCCGTATGCTCAGCCTTCACGCCCAGGGTGGCCAGAGCCTTTACCACTGGTTCCGTAAACTTACGAAAATCAATGTTGCCGCTTTCCGTCTTTTCAATGAAGGTAAAATTCAAATTGCCCAGGTCATGATAGACAGCGCCCCCGCCCGTCATCCTGCGCACCACATGGATGTTGTTTTTCTTGATGTAGTCCACATTTATCTCTTCAATAGTATTTTGAAACCTCCCTACGATGACTGAAGGTTCATTCTGCCAGAGAAGTACACAATTATCGTCCAGGTCCAGATTTTTGAGAATATATTCTTCCAAAGCCAGATTATGATGCGGGTCTAAACACTCATTACGGATAAACAGCATCCTACCCCTCAACCTTTCATCCCATTATCAATATGTCAACTTCATCATAATAAGGGCGGGAAGACTTGGCAAGGCAAAATACCATATAAGTTTTCAAAAATTAGTTTTACCTGATAAACAGGTAAGTTATAACACTGGCCATAAACATAACGGGAACAGTGATCCGGTATTCCCTGTATAATTCCCGGGTAGAAACCTTGAAAAATTCGTTGGTTAAAGCCTGGCACAAATGAATGGGTGAAATAAAGTAGCCGCAGTATCCCATCGTATAAATGAGCATGGCCGTAGGCACCAGATGCTCCCGTGTGACTAAAGGTAATAACAAAGGGTAGAGTATTCCTACAATAGCCGAGGTGTTAGCAACAATATAACCGACAGTAAAGGGCAGAATAATAAGAATAAGCCAGAAAGGCAGACCCTGATTAATGATGTCCCGAATCAACATGGTAAGTCCCGGAATATTTTCCATTATCTCTTTAAAAATCATAATCCCGAAAGCAGCGTAAAACAAAGGCAAATTTGCGCTTTTTATTAGCAGAACTTTAAAATCAGCGCTTTCAACCCTCACCAGATAGGTAAGCACGCACCCCAGCAGAATAGCCAGGTAGAAAGGAAGCCAAATAGCAAGGGTAAGGCTCACCAGAAGTGGTGAAGTATAAAGTAATGCTTTAAGAAAAATGTTGATCCTTCCCTCGTCCGAAATATGTTTATGTTCAGTCCCGGGAAGTGGCGCAATATATACAAGATAAGCAGCAATCAAACAGGTAAGGGCAACGGGAAACTGAGCTGAAATCAAGGCTTTAATAGGGATGCCTGAAATATAGGAGGCATTCACCAGCCCCACAGATATGGGCATTATAAAATACCAGGCATGACGGAGATACAGATTTATGGCCGCTTTTCTGGCATTGCTGATACCCGCCCTGTCTCCCATGGTATCAATAACAGGAGCAGCCACAATGGCACTTCCCGTTACCATAAAAGTAGAAAGCAGGGAAGGAATAATAAAAAGCAGGGTTTTCGTACTGCTGAACACTTTTTCCAGGTATTCCACCATCTTATCCATAACCCCGTAACCTTGCATCAAGTTGCTTAGTAAACTTATCAAAAAGATACTCACTGCTAACTCCAGGGTCTGCCTTTCTACTAAAGCCCTACCCACAATGAATGCTATTTCTTTCACCGGTATACGGGAAAATAATGCCAGTAAAATACCGCCGGAAATAATGGCAAGCCCCATAGGGACCCTTCTTTTTATAAGAAAAAGAATCAAAGAAAAGGACACGATTAAGCCAAATACCAGCATATAACTTCTCCTTACCCTAATTAAATTTGTAAAAAATATAATATAATTTTACTACAGAAAACAACGGTGATAAATGCGTTAAAATTATTTAAGGGCCTGACCGGAGGTCAGCCCCTTAAATTTTATCCCTTATCTATATTTGTCTTTCTCAAGCCCTTTTTTTACGGCCGCCATATTCATTTCATAAAGTTCAGGCTTTTTCTTACCCACAACTTCCTCCAGGGCTTTTTCTATCTTGTCTAAATTTACCAGCTTGAGTTTGGGCAACAGGGCGCCCAGACATACCATATTGGCCAGGCTGGGATTCCCGATTTCATGGGCAATGTCCCCTGCGGGTATGGCAATGATCTCAATATCATCCCGCGTTTTATCCATTTCTATGATGGAACTGTTCACTACCAGTACCCCGCCCGGCCTAATCCGGGTAAGAAATTTATCAAAGGAGGGTTTATTTAGCACAATCCCGGCGTCAGCCTGGTCGATCACCGGGGAGTGAATTTCTTCATCAGAAAGAATCACGGAACAGTTGGCCGTGCCTCCCCTCATTTCCGGTCCATAAGAAGGTATCCAGCAGACTTCAAGACTGCCCAGCATAGCGGCATAAGCCAGTATTTTACCGATAAACATCACACCCTGCCCCCCAAAACCGGCCAGCAGCACTTTATCCATCATAAGCCTTTAACCTCCTCGGCAACCTTTATTTCACCCATCTGATAGACAGGAATCATTTTTTCCTGTAACCATTTAAGGCTGTCTACTGGCGACATTCCCCAGTTGGTAGGACAGGTGGAGAGAATACTGACCAGGGCAAAGCCCAATCCGGCCTGCTGAACCCGGAAAGCTTTCTTGATGGCCTTTTTGGCCTGGAGAATATTTTTGGGAGAATCGACAGATACGGAGGCTACATAAACAGCGCCATCAAAAGTAGCGATAGTCTTAGGAAGGTCAATGGGAAAACCAGCAACGGTGTTATCACGGCCATAGGGACTGGTAGTGGTCACCTGACCAGTAAGGGTTGTGGGGGCCATCTGTCCTCCCGTCATACCGTAGATGGCATTGTTGACCATAATAGACGTGATCTTTTCTCCTCTTGCGGCCACATGAATAGCATGGGAAGTACCTATGGCCGCAATATCCCCATCACCCTGGTAGGTGAACACCATCCTGTCGGGTAAAGCTCGCTTGATACCGGTAGCTACTGCCTGAGCCCGGCCGTGGGCCGCCCCTACAAAGTCACAACTGAAAAAATCCAGGGAGAAACCAGCACAGCCCACCGGAGCTACCCCGATGGTATCTTCTATAATATCCAGCTCTTCCAATACTTCGCCGATTAAACGGTGAATAATACCGTGGGTACAGCCTGGGCAGTAATGGAAAGGTATTTCTGTTAAGCCTTTAGGCCTGCCAAATACTTTTTGCATCACACTATGCCTCCCCTCTCACTGGCAAATTAAAGACTTGCCCCACAAATTTTAATATTTCCCTTTCATGCGGGAGCATCCCGCCCTGCCTGTTGTAGAGGTGTACGGGAACACGGCAGTTCACAGCCAGTTTAACATCCTCTATCATTTGTCCGGCATTGAGCTCTACGGTCACAATTCCTTTGATCCCATCAAAGTGAGACGTAAAGGCTTTCACCGGGAAAGGCCACAGCGTAATGGGACGGATTAAGCCCAGTTTTATCCCCTGTTGCCGGGCATTAAGCACCACGCTTTGGGCAATTCTGCCGCATGTTCCATAGCCAACTAAGAGATATTCGGCATCGTCAGCATAAAAACTTTCCCAGCGCTGTTCCGCTTCTTTTATGTGATCATATTTAGCCTGCCAGCGCTGGCAAGCCTCTTCCGCCAGCTCATTCACCAGAAAATAACTGGCAATCTTCCGTTTGGCCCTGCCTTTACAGCCATCGGTCTTCCAATCCTTGGGAGGCAGTTCTTCCTCTTTTCTTTCCTTTAGCAGAACAGGTTCCATCATCTGACCTAAGAAGCCGTCAGCCAGAAGTAATACAGGGTTTCTATACTTATCAGCCAGATCAAAGGCTTCCATGGTTAAATCATAAAGTTCCTGGGCTTTGGAGGGCGCTAAAACGATAAGCCTGTAATCGCCATGACCGCCGCCTTTGGTAGCCTGAAAATAGTCTGACTGGGTGGGTCCCAACCCCCCTAATCCCGGTCCCGTACGGTTGATATTGACAACCACGACGGGAAGTTCATTAGCTGCCAGATAGGATATGCCCTCCTGTTTTAAACTGATCCCAGGACCGGAAGAAGCCGTCATGACCCTGGCCCCTGCTGCCGCAGCGCCAAAACACATATTGATGGCAGCCACTTCACACTCGGCCTGCAGAACTGTTCCCCCCGCTTTAGGCAAATGTTTGGCCAAGTACTCTACAATTTCTGTAGAGGGTGTAATGGGATAGCCGAAAAACAATTTACAACCGGCTCTCATGGCAGCTTCGGCTATTGCTTCATTGCCCTTTAGTAAAACTTTACTCATTTCCCCAGCTCCTTTCCTTTTACAGATTATTTATAGATTTCCAAAGCCAGGTCGGGACACACCAAACCACACAGGGTACAACCTGTACATTTCTCTTCTTCTGTTACCGTCACGGTATAATACCCTTTCTGATTAACCTTATCGCCAATTTGTAGAATTTTCTTGGGACAAATCTCTACACAAAGGCCACAGCTTTTACAATACTCACTCAATACCACGACTTTGGGCATCAGTAGTCCCCCTTTCATCAGTTAGTAAATTTCCCAGGCAGCACGCCAGGGCAATAGAGTTTAACTTACCTTCGGCAGTCTCTGCCCGGGAAGTCATCACAACAGGATGGGTGGCTCCCAAAACGAGACCGGCCATTTTGGCTTTGGCATAATAAATTAATGATTTTCCTAAGGCATTCCCTGTCTCGATATTGGGAACAAGGAAAAGATCCACTTTTCCAGAAACGCGGCTTGTGATTCCCTTATGTTTCGCCGCCAGGGGGCTTACAGCCACATCAAGGGCAATGGGTCCTTCCACCACACCGGGGGGCAGTTCCCCTTGCTCACTCATTTCAACTAAGGCTTTAGCGTCTACGGTAGCGGGCATCTTAGGGTTAACCATTTCATTGGCCGTCAAAAGGGCCACATAGGGGTTGGTTATGCCTATAGCATTTAATGCCAGCATGGCATTGACAAGAATATCTTTTTTCTCTCCTAAATTTGGGGCAATGTTTATGCCTCCATCGGTATGAAAGACTAACTTTTCCTCACCCGGGACTTCAAAAACGGCTAAATGGCTGAGCAAACGCCGTGTACGCAGTCCTTCCGTGGCATGAAGCACCGCCTTTAAAAAGTCACTGCTGTTAATAAGTCCCTTCATCAACACCTGGGCCTCTCCCTTTTTCACCAGGGAAACAGCCCTTAAGGCAGCTTTATTTGTCTCAGGCTCATGAATTACCGCTGTATCCGGTGAAAGTCCCACCTTTTCCCGCAGGGGATTGATTAAATTTTCGTCTCCCACCAGGATAGCCCTGGCTATCCCCGCCTCTTCCGCAGCCTTCACCGCTTCCAGGACATCCCGGTCCTGGGCTACAGCCACACTAATGGTAACCGGTCCGGCACTTCTCACTTTTTCTAATATTTCGCCGAAACTTCTGTACAACAATCCTCACTCCTTATTACACGGATTAGCTAAACGTGAACCGTTAACCGTGAACAGTAAACCGTACACTGGCGACTTCCGACGTCGCTCTCCGATTTATTGGTGACCGGAGCCCAGTGTCCGGAATCCGGTATATTAAACTGGTCACCGGTCACTGGTCACCGATTCCGGTTACCGGTCACGGGCCACCAGTCACTGTAAAGTTGCTGCCAACTATCAACTAACAACTAACAACTATCAACTAAACATACTCCTTCGCTTCCTCTTCACCCCGCAGAACCCTCAAAGCACCCAAAGCCAGGGACTCTAATTCTTCTTCCCCGGGGACAACCACTACAGGTGCAATAAACTTCACTCTTTTTATAATATCATTAACTATTCTGGATGAGTGGGCAATCCCCCCGGTAATAATAATCCTGTCCACATCCCCAGCCAGGACTGCCGACATGGCTCCTATTTCTTTGGCTACCTGATAAGCCAAGGCATCCAAAAGCAGGTTGGGCAGTTCATGTCCCGCACTAGCCATTTTTTCCACTTCCCGGAGGTCTGTAGTCCCTAAATAGGCATAGAGCCCACCTTTGCTGGTAAGTTTTTCTTTCATCTCCTCATAGGTGTATTTACCCGAATAACATAATTTCACCAGCTGGCCGGCAGGTAATCCCCCACAGCGATCAGGGGAAAAGGGCCCTTCCTCTTTGGCATTATTGACATCAATCATCCGTCCCCGCCTGTGAGGGGCTACTGACACTCCCGTGCCCAGGTGGGCGACAACGAAATTCACTTCTTCGTATTTTTTCCCCATTTCTTTAGCTACTTTACGGGCCACTGCTTTCATATTTAAAGCGTGGGAAAGACTGGTCCTTTCCAAATCGGGCAATCCAGAAACTCGCGCCACCGGCTCCATTTCATCGACAGAAACAGGATCTACAATAAAGGCAGGAATACCCAGCTGCTGCCCCAGGTCATAGGCAATCACCGCCCCGAGGTTTGAAGCATGCTCACCGCGCTCCGCTTTTTTCAGGTCAGCCACCATTCGTTCATTAACCAGATAAGTTCCTCCCGTTAAAGGTTTTAAGAGGCCGCCTCTGCCAGCTACCGCCTTTAATGTGGACAGTTCTATACCCTCCCCCGCCAGAGCCTGCACAATCATGTTACGACGGTACTGATACTGTTCAAATACGCTGTTAAAATTTTTTAATTCCTGCACTGAATGTTCCACAGCTTTTTTAAAGCGCAATTTATTCCCGTCATATACGGCAAATTTTGTGGATGTGGCCCCGGGATTAATCACCAGGATTCTGTACGCATTGGCTTCACCCATTATTTTCCTGCCTCCTTTGTTCCCATCGTCAGAACATCGTTTTATTTATCCCGCAAAAAAATTAGCGCAACAATTTTGAAATATCTGCTGTTGTTCTTCTGACTTCCGTAACAATTTCCCAAAACCGGTCCGACTTCACCCTTGCGGTGGGGCCGGACAAACTGAGGGCGACAATGGCCTCACCATTTTGGTGGTGTTAACTAACTTATGAAAAATACAATATGGAAGTAATTGGGACAAATGGACACAAAATTACACTTTGAAAAATGAGATATACCAAAAAAATAGTAAAACAAAACACCTCCAACCTCTAAAAAGAGCATAACAATGCAGATTCAAAGCCTGTCAAGAGGCACTGCCTTCGAAGAAGGGCACTTGACAGTCTTTGAACCGCATGTTTAAAGGTGATTATGAGGTTGAAGGAGTAAGAGTGCTACCGCCTGTTAGGATAAGCTGTTGTGGTAATGCAATAAGCTTCTGCATTTAGCAGGCATGTTGGGGATAGACTCAAGTTCCGGGATAGGGTTAAGCAGTTACCAGTAAGTATAGGAGTGTGGACGCAGGAAGTTATAATAGGCGACAAACAGGGATACATGAGTATTTGAGCCTTCCCCACTGCCATAGCCGTTTGTGACCTGATAGGAAAATTTAAAGGTTCTGTTAAGGCGTTTAATAATTTGCTTAAGCCAACGGTCAAAAATCCATACCCTTAAGCATAAACCTACTGCTGAGCAGTTTCTCCTCAATCAACGGCTGGACAAACGGCCATTCGGCTGACAAAACGGGTACCGTTTTCGCAGCAACTGTCAAATTTTTATAGTCCACCTATGCCCGGTTAAAAACGTTTAGGGCGTCTTTTTCCTCAACTATCAAAGAAAGGAATATTCCTTTTCTGCCTTTTTCAGCCCCTTCCACTAAAAACTTAAGGGCAAGTATTGTCTTGCCCGTACCTGTACCGCCGGAGAGGACTCAGCCCAACGTCCTGGCAAGGACACCGTCTACCGTTTCCTCAACCCAGAAACTAGCTAGCCTTGCTGTCCACCGATATGGAATTTTCCCAGTCATCTTTTAAGGCTAATCCCCGTTACCAGGACACCGTACAGGCATGCCCAGATAATAACCCTGCCCGTATCGAATGCCGGCGCGGCGCAAAATTTCAGCTGTTTGACGGTTTTCTACGAACTCGGCCACTACTTCTATCGAAAGCTTTTGCAAAAGTTTTGCCATGTTTTCTACAATCATCCTGGAGCGTCCACTCCTGGTGATATCTCGCACCAGGGAGCCCTCAATCTTGGCAAAGTAACAGTCAAAGTAACGAAGATAAATGAATGAGGAAAAGCCGCTTCCAAAATCGTCGACTGCCAGGCGCACTCCAAGATCTGTTAGTTCCTTGGCGAAAGCCTGCACAGCATTAATATCCAGCACGGCTTCTCGCTCGGTAATTTCGGCCACAATTTCTTCCGGACGGATGCCGTAGCGGTTGAACAGGTCAGCCATGAACCGTGGAGTTTCTCTGTTCTCCAGCTCGCGCATGGAGAAGTTAATAAAGAAAAGCTTGTCCTTCGCCCAAGAGCTGTTTTTTTCTCGCATGGCCTGCTCTATGACTATACTACCAATATCCTTCATAAGGCCGGATTGCTCGGCCGCCTCTACAAAAAGCCCGGCAGGAAGAAACTTTTCCCCTTTCCTCACACGAGCAAGCACTTCATAACCTAAAGGCTTGCCAGTCTCTAAATCTACAATCGGCTGATAAAAGGGGACGATGCTCTCCTTCGAACGTAGAGCTTCTCGCAAGAGAAGAATTCTCTCGTGAACCACAGTAGGATTAGTACTCTCATCGAGCGCATCTATAAGCTGGGCCCGGTTCCTCCCTTTCCTCTTGGCCGTTACCTGAGCAACCTCGGCAGCTAACATAAGATCGGCTAGTGCTTGCCCATGGTGGGGATACGAAGCCACGCCAATACTGCTTGTAATGAAAATGCCCTCCTCCCCCAAAGGACGAATTTTCAGCTCGGCAATACCCTGGCACAGCACCTGCGCCTTTGCCAGGGCTTCAGCAGGACCCGTATCCATCAACATAACCCCAAACTCGTTACCGCCTATGCGAGCAATGGCAAAGGTGTCGGGGAACGACTCCTGCAGGAAGTCAGCCACAACCTTAAGTGCAATATCCCCTATGGTATAACCGTAAACGTCGTTAATCAGCTTAAAATTATCAATGTCTATCCAGTATAAAGAAAACTCTCGTTTTGTGCACCGCGCAAATTCGAGTGCCTGCTGCAACTCTTCTTCGAACTTGCGGCGGCCCAGAAGGCCTGTAAGAACATCTACTTCCGAAAGCATCCGCATCTGGCGCGCTACTTCTCCCTCATATCCCAGGAGTAGCAGGCCGAGGTCAAGAAGCAACGATGTCCCGCCGTACTTCAATCTTTGCACTTCTCTCTCCAGGAATTGGAGAACCGGGACTAGTTCGTCGCAGCAACGCCCGAAAAATAACCCATAAGCTGTTACCAGTTGCTCCAGCGACACTTCTGCAGCGCCCAGCTTTCTTCCGAGTTCTATACGCCGCCGCAAGAGTTCCTTGTTATGGTTTCCAGCAAACAACGCCAATAAGTCGCTCGCTGCTCCGCTCAGTTCCGCCTCGTTTGCCTCTTGCCCTACCCGATCCAACAAAGATCGCAGCCGGCCAGCGTATGCTTGCGCCACCCTTCCGGTAAGCTCTACATCATCCAAGGGCAATTGCCCAGTCTGGGATGTTAGTTCTTTAATAAGCTCCAGCATTCCCTTTGAAAACCTCACGCACGCTCACTCCCCATCATCGCCCTTGGCAAAGACCACTTTGTTTTTGCCCAATTCTTTGGCTCGATACATTGCTTCATCCGCTTGCCGGATTAGCTCGTCGTGATCGACAGAGCCACGGCCGGCATACCCGGCAACTCCTATACTTACCGTAAGACCCTCCACACCCGGCAGTATCTTTTCCGCTGCTATTTGGGACCGAATTCGTTCCAGGGGAATCCTGGCCTTGGCAAAATCTGTCGCCGGAAGGACAATTACAAATTCTTCACCGCCGAGGCGAAAGGCCACGTCATCACTCCGCAAGATTCTTTTGATAAGACCAGCTACGAAACGAAGTGTTTCGTCGCCGGCCTGGTGGCCGAACTGGTCATTTATTCGCTTAAAATCATCCACATCGAGCATGGCAACAACAAGCGGCTTGCCCTGCTCTTTTGCTTCTTCGAGCATCTGGGGAAGCAAACGATAAAGGGCTAGCCGGTTATAAAGCCCAGTAAGGTGATCGTGCTCAACCCTTTCCTTTAGCTGGAGGAGGAACGTATCAATAACTATCAGGATCTGGGCCAAAAACTCGGTCGCACGGGCTATGTATATCCACTGAACACTGTCGCTGTCCCGCTTAATCCCCATGACTTCGCGCAGAGCCCGTGTATGCACGTCTAAGATGCTGGCGGCCTGCACCTCGCTCCCGTCCAGGCAGCGCGGCAGATCCTGGTATGCTTCCAGAAGCACCCCCTCCGTAGCCCCTTCGTACATATAACGTTCAAGATAACTGCGGTAAGTTGAATAGAATTCCCCCGACAACTAGACATACCTCCTCCCTACCAGCACGCTGGCATCGTCTTCAGCAATGCCATATCCCTCTACCACACGGCATGCCATTTCTTCCCCTGCCCCTTCCCAGAGCCATTGCAAACCTACGGGCGAAAAGCTACGCTTGATCCCGTCGGTACAAGCCAGAAGAAGGGCAGGCTCCGACAGCTCCACACGGCGGATGGCAGGATTCAGCATTCTCTTGCCTACAATGCCCGGCTGCCCCACCAGAACCTCCGTACCTTTTCGCGTCAGCACCCACCCTCTGATGTTCCCGACCAAGATATATTCTATCGCTTTTCGGTCAAGCAGGGCCAGGAAAAGAGCGCATCCCCGCGTCTGTAAAGCCGCTTCTTCCAGAACGGAGTATGTCTGCTGCAGAACACCCGTGGCCCGTGGAGTGATCTAACTAAACTGGACACGCAGAACGGTGCTTTTCTACTCTTTTC
>CAZWTM010000077.1:0-11435 GCA_964637385.1 uncultured Peptococcaceae bacterium | reverse complement strand
TCCAGATAACGAATTACTACCAAAACATCTCCCTAAACACATTAAGAACCTGCATAAGGAACATTCAAATGTTAGAGTAAATAAACTTATACCTTTAAAACAAGCTTTAAGAGAACTGGAAGAACAACTGATCCTTATGGCTCAGGAATCCTGTGGCAGCACAAGAAAAATTGCTGATCTCTTAGGAATAAGCCAATCCAGCGTTGTTCGCAGACTCCGCCAAATCAAAAAAACTGGTAGTTAGATTTTAAAAAACTCAACTTTCGCAGCACAAAGCAGGCAGGTAAGCCTTAATATAACTGGGTAAACCCGCAATCCATTGTTGAAGTTGACTTTTTATCTATTAAGTGATTTTCTTGCTAGTTTTTGTAACAATATCAGTGATTAAAATTCTAGGAGTTGCTGCAAAGCGATTGCCCGATCAAGTTCACTTACTACATCACAGAGTTCAAGAAACAAGCCTCCTAACGTGCGTTCGTCCGTACTGCAGCGGTGTTGCCAAGCTAGTAGAATATAGCGAAAAAATACAATCGTTGTATGGCTAATTAACATATCGTAAGAGCGGCCTTAAAACTCTTTTTGCAAGCGAAGAACAGACTTTGGTGCATTTGAAAAAGGTCTCAATATCCCAACGGATGCCATAATTGTACGATGCCTTACAAACACCATGATGATGGAAATACCGGGCACCATTTGGGTACGGATGGACCGCAAAATTCCTTTTTTACCTGATACAGGAGCAGCAGCGGAATATAGTTCTTGTAACGAAAGTTCGAGACTCTATACTGTTTTTTTCTCTGCAAAAGTTGAGTTACAAATTTCAACCTCTCGATAGTCATTACCGATGAATTTATCAGGGCTGTGGACAGGGATGAATATTTTACCCTTACCAGTCCCCTGGGCTATCCTGTAAGACAGATACCGGCCAGGGAACTGTGGCACGAGTTATGTTACCAGGCATGGTCAACGGGTGAACCTGGCTTATTTTTTATAGACCGGACAAATAGAGATAACCCCAACCCCCATTTGAGACGAATCTATGGGGGTAACCCCCTGCAACGAATTTCTGGCCGTACCCTACAGCTCCTGCAATTTAGCTTCCATTAACTTAGAAAAACATCTTAAAAAAATAAATGGTCGCTGGGAATTTGACTGGGAAAAATTCCGGACCACCATCCATACCGTGGTTCGTTTTCTTGATAATATGATCGAGGCCAATTCCCTGCCTCTGCCTAAACTACAGGAAATGGCCCTGGCCACCCGTCCCATCGGCCTTGGCTTCATGGGACTGGCCTGTGTCTTAAAGGCCCTGGAACTGGGCTACCATACGGAGGAAAGGCGGCACTGGGCCCAGTCTATGGCCTACTTCCTCCGTAAGAAAGCGGAAGCAGCTTCCCAGGCCTTAGCTGAGGAAAAAAGAGGGGTCTACCCCGCCTGGTCCCGTTCCTTATGTCAGAAAAAAGGCATACGCCTCCGCCACTCTAACCTTTTGTCCATCGCTCCCACAGGAACCATTGCTACCCTTACCAATACATCCTTTAGTTTTGAACCGGAATTTGCCCCCGTCTATCAACGCCGCATCCTAGGCGGAAAAGTCTTCTGGGAAATGGATCCCCACCCGCCTGAATCAGGTGCTTTCTTTGACCACGGCAAAACCATAATTTATGCCTACACCCTTTTTCACCTATTTAATTATAAAATCTCATAGAAAACAGTGTGCAACACTGCACAAACCGGTGCATCCCGGAACATAACCATCTGCCAGAAATTCATGACCGCCTTTTCCCAACACCAGTGCACTTCTGCACTGGTGTTTTATTTTCCCCCTATAAAAATCCTACCTGCTGCCCATTTTACCTTGGCATGTTTATTGCAATAAATAAAGTTAATAAAACAAGGAGGTGTTTGTATGCCCATAAAAACAAAAGAAGAGTATATTGAATCCTTACGTAAAATGAAGTTTAAACTTTATCTCTTCGGTGAAAGGGTCGAAAACATTGTAGACCATCCCATCGTCCGTCCTTCCATGAATTCGGTGGCTATGACCTATGAACTGGCCCATGACCCCCAATATGAAGACCTGATGACGGCTACCTCCAGTCTCACCGGAAAGAAGATAAACCGCTTCTGTCACCTGCATCAAAGTCATGATGACCTGGTTAAAAAAGTAAAAATGCTTCGTCTCTTAGGTCAAAAGACCGCCTCCTGCTTCCAGCGCTGCGTGGGGATGGATGCCATCAATGCCGTAGACAGCACAACTTACGAAATAGATCAGAAGTACGGAACGGAATACCACAAGCGTTTCCGCCACTGGCTGTTACAAATGCAGGAAAATGACTGGACCGTGGACGGGGCCATGACCGACCCCAAAGGTGACCGGAGCCTGCCGCCTTCCCAGCAAAAAGACCCGGACATGTATGTCCATGTTATAGAAGAGAGAAAAGACGGTATTATTGTGAGGGGCGCCAAGTGCCACCAGACCGGAGCCCTAAACTCCCACGAAATTCTGATTATGCCCACCATTGCCATGGGTGAAGCAGACAAGGACTATGCCATATCTTTTGCCCTTCCTGCTGACAGCGAAGGCATCATTTATATCTACGGACGCCAATCCTGCGACACCCGGAAACTTGAAGAGGGAACCATGGACTTGGGCAACGCCCAATTCGGGGGACATGAATCCCTGGTCATTCTGGACAATGTATTTGTACCCTGGGAAAGGGTCTTTATGTATAAAGAATATGACTTCTCCGGGATGCTGGTAGAGCGCTTTGCTGGCTATCACCGTCAGAGCTACGGCGGCTGCAAGGTAGGTGTAGGCGATGTCCTCATCGGGGCAGCAGCCCTGGCCGCAGACTATAACGGAGCCAGCAAAGCCAGCCATATTAAGGATAAGCTTATTGAAATGACCCACCTGAATGAAACTCTCTACGCCTGTGGTATCGCCTGCTCCTGCCAGGGCCGACCCACAGCTACGGGAACCTATCTCATTGACCTGCTCCTGGCCAATGTTTGTAAGCAAAACGTTACCCGCTTCCCCTATGAAATTGCCCGCCTGGCTGAAGATATCGCCGGCGGACTGATGGTCACCATGCCTTCGGAAAAGGACCTGAAAAACCCAGAAATTGGCCACTATGTGGAAAAATACCTTAGAGGCGTTTTTGAAATTCCTACAGAACACCGGCTCCGTATCCTGCGCCTCATCGAAAACCTCACTTTGGGAACGGCAGCCGTGGGCTATCGTACCGAATCCATGCATGGTGCCGGGTCTCCGCAGGCCCAACGTATCGTCATCTCCCGCCAGGCCAATCTTGAAGCCAAAAAGAAACTGGCCAAGAATATCGCCGGAATTCCAGAGTAACTAACCCCAGGGCCAAACAAAACCAGCTAAATACCCTGCCTTTTGTTTGGCCTTTCTTTTATGCTAATTATATTTTGTTTTCACATATAAATAAAAACACAAAAGGAGTGAGTTAATGAACTGGAAGGAGATTTATAAAAGCAAGCAAAGAACAGCTGAAGAAGCTCTTAAAACTGTACAATCAGGCCAGCGAGTAGTTATTGGCCACGCCTGCGGTGAACCTCAGATCCTGGTGGAGGCTCTGGTAAATCAGGCCGACAGACTGGAAAACGTAGAAATAGTCCACATGGTAGCCATGGGTAAAGCCAAGTACTGCCAGCCCGGAATGGAAAGGCACTTTCGCCATAATGCCCTGTTCGTAGGCGGTTCTACCCGGAAAGCCGTACAGGAAGGCAGGGCAGACTATACTCCCTGCTTCTTTTCAGAAATACCCCGCCTCTTTACTAACGGCTGCCTGCCCGTTGATGTAGCTCTTATCCAAGTCTCCAAACCTGATAATCACGGCTACTGCAGTTTCGGCGTCTCGGTAGATTATACCCGGCCTGCGGCTCTGGCTGCCAAAACCGTCATCGCCGAAGTTAACGAAGAGATGCCCCGGACCTTAGGAGACTGCTTTATCCATGTTTCCCAAATAGACTATATTGTAGAAACTTCTGTTCCCCTCATTGAGCTTCCCAAACCCGAAATTTCCCAAGTGGAAGAAAAAATCGGCTACCACGTGGCCCAGCTTGTAGAAGATGGTTCTACCCTGCAGTTGGGAATTGGGGCCATACCTGATGCCGTACTTCTCTTTCTCAAGGATAAAAAAGATTTGGGCATCCATACAGAAATGTTTTCTGACGGAGTAGTGGAACTGGTAGAAGCAGGGGTCATCACAAACGCCGCAAAAACCTTGCACCCGGGTAAAATCGTTGCCAATTTTCTGATGGGCACAAAAAAACTTTACAATTTTGTGAACGATAATCCCATGGTGGAAATGTATTCGGTCGATTATACCAATGATCCCTTCGTGATTGCCAAAAATCATAAAATGGTTTCCATCAATTCCGCTCTCCAGGTTGACCTGACAGGTCAGGTCTGTGCAGATACTATTGGGTATAAGCAGTACAGCGGCGTGGGAGGTCAGGTGGATTTCGTACGGGGCGCCAGCCGTTCGCCTGGGGGCAAATCCATTATTGCTCTTCCTTCCACGGCCATGGGTGGGAAACTCTCCCGGATTGTCACCTCTCTAGACGAGGGTGCCTCCGTCACCACATCCCGTAATGATGTACATTTTGTAGTAACCGAGTACGGCATTGCCGATTTACGCGGCAAGAGTTTACGTCAAAGGGCGGCAGCATTAATACAAATCGCCCACCCGAATTTCCGGGAAAACCTCTCTAAAACCTTTAAAAACAGGTTTAACTAACTTAGATTCTACACCGATCTCCTTCCCCTCAAGTCCTTTGAGGTTTTTTTTAACCCCGAGAACTTTTCCGGAACAGGATTTCTCTTGGCCATGCAGAACTAAGAAGACTAGGCGACCAGTAATACGTATTTACCGAGGGGTGTGGCTATGCCAGAAAAAACCTACCTGAATTCCGGAGAATCCCTTACCGAAGAACTCCTTACCATTCTTGAATCCACCTATAATGGCATCATTGCTATCAACAGGGAAGGTATAGTCACCATATGTAACAAGTCTGCGGAACGCTTTTTAGAAAAACCTGCTTCTCTGGTCCTCGGCAGACACATTAAAGAAATTTTGGTGAATACGGGTCTTTTGGAAGTAATGAGAACAGGCCAAGCCCAAGCAGGTCAGAAACTGACTATCGGGGACCGGACCTTTATTACCAACAGGACCCCAATCTATAAAGACGGGGAAATCATTGGGGCTATCGGTGTCTTTCAGGACATCTCCGACCTGGATTCAATTTCCCGGGAACTCAGGTCGGTGCGGGAAATAAGCGAGGAGTTGGACGCAATAATTGAATCATCCTACGACGGCATCTATGTTACCGACGGTGTAGGTGTAACTATCCGGGTGAATAAAGCCTATGAACGAATTACCGGTGTGTTAGCCAAAGAAGTAATAGGGCGTAACATGAAAGATTTAGTCAAAGAAGGTTTCTTTGATCAGTCTGTTACCCTTATCGTCCTGGAAAAGAAGCAGCCCGCCACCATCATGCAGGAAATAAAGAAAACCGGGAAACAAGTGATTGTCACGGGAAATCCTGTCTACAATTCCGAAGGAAAAATTGTTCGCGTAGTAACAAATGTTCGTGATATTACGGAACTTAACACTTTAAAAAGTCAACTGGAAAAGACCCAGAATCTTTCCCAACGTTACTACTCCGAACTCCAGCACTTGAGAAGCCAGCAAATGGACCTGGAAGGGATGATTGTAGTCAGCCCTGAGATGAAAACTATTATCGAAAAAGTGAAACGGGTCAGCCAGGTTGAATCTACCGTCTTAATCATGGGAGAGTCCGGTGTGGGAAAAGAGAATATCGCCAAACTCATTCACCGTTGCAGTCCCAGGTTTGAGGGGCCTTTTATTAAAATCAACTGCGGAGCTATCCCGGAAAACCTATTAGAGTCTGAACTCTTTGGTTACGAAACGGGTGCTTTCACAGGAGCCAAAAAAGGCGGTAAGCCAGGCCTAATTGAGCTGGCTAACGGAGGTTCCTTATTTCTCGATGAGATTGGAGAGTTAAGCTTAGCCATGCAGGTTAAACTCCTGCGCCTTCTACAGGAAAAGGAATTTATCCGGGTAGGAGGCACACAAACCCAGTTAGCCAATATACGGATTATTGCAGCAACCAATAAAGATTTAAAAGCCATGGTCCAGGAAAAGCATTTCCGGGAAGATCTATATTATCGCCTCAATGTAGTCCCTATTTATATTCCTCCCCTCCGTAAACGGAAAAGCGATCTTATCCCCCTTATCCATCATTTTTCCAGACTCTATGGCAAACGTTACAGTATGGAAAAAAGGTTCACACCCGAGGCTCTCGAAATGCTTACTACTTATCCCTGGCCAGGCAATATCCGCGAATTGGAAAATACCATTGAACAACTTATCGTATTAACCACCGGGGATGAGATTTCGGAGAACGACCTGCCGGAACACATCAAAGGGCAAATCTCTCCGGGCGAAAAAAAGGTGAAAACCCTCGAACAAATAGTGGCCGAGATCGAAAAGGACGCTATCTCCAAGGCCTTAGAACGCAACAAAAATATGGAAAAAGCTGCCTATGCTCTAGGGATTCACAGGACTACCCTTCTCCGCAAAGCCAGGAAGTATGGCATCACTATTAGCGGTTCCTAGTTTTTAGCGACAAAGTTTCTATTTACTAGCGAGGAGCTGAACAATGAAAAAAATCGGTATCAAATACTGCGGTAATTGTAATCCCCATATTGACAGTCCTGCTATCATCAACTATCTTAAAGAGCACAGCAAAGGAGAATGGAAATTTGTCTCCTGGACCGATCCTGAATATTCCTTATTACTTATCATGAGTGGCTGTCCTGCTGATTGTGCCACTCGGCCCAACTACCAGGGCCCCGTCATCACCGTAGGAGGGTTAACTATAGACCTACATCCCGTAGAGGAAAAAGACCTTAAAGAAACATTATTAAAGAAAGTTTATGAAACTCTAAATAAGACAGAGAACAAAGGCGCTAACGCGCGCTTTGTCCTTCAACGGGAACCCCTGCGTTCCCAATGAGGCTCCGCCGTTACCCTCCTCATTGAACATAGGGGAATACCTTCCCCTAAGGCCCCTGATTCTAAGGAATTTATATAAATTCCTTAGGATAAAAAAACGCAGGCTAAGCCTCGCGTTTTTTTTATTCTGCCGTCCAGCCGCCGTCAATAACCAAGGTCTGCCCCGTCATATAATTCGACGCCTCGGAAGCCAAAAAGACTACCGCTCCCATCATATCCGGTACTTTCCCAATACGGCGCATGGGAATTTTTCCTATGATGTAATTATGTATCTTTTCCTGGCTTAGTTCTTTCTCGTTGATGGCAGTCATCACATACCCCGGACACAGCGCATTGACCTGGATATTGTAACGGGCCCATTCTAAAGCCAGGGCTTTTGTTAACTGGATGACACCGCCCTTGGCTGCGCAGTAGGGAAGCACCTGCCGGTCTCCCACCAGACCCAGGATAGAGGCCACATTGATGATTTTCCCCCGCTTCTGTTTTATCATCTCTTTACCCACTGCCTGGGCACAAAAGAATACCCCTTTTAAATCAACATTAAGTACCCTGTCCCAATCTTCCTCAGTTATATCCTCCGCCTTTTTGGTGAGGGCCGTACCGGCATTATTTACTAAGATATCAACACGACCAAAGTGATTAATTGTTTTCTCAACCATATTCTGTATCTGATCAAGGCTGGTCACATCAGTGGAAACAGGCAAGGCTTCCCTCCCCAATCCCTTGATCTCCACCGCCGTTCGCTCACAATCTGCCTGGTTCCGGCTCACTACTACAATACTGGCTCCGTGTTTGGCTAAAACCATGGCTAAACCGTAGCCAATACCTTTGGTAGCTCCTGTTACAATAGCTACCTTACCAGATAAATCAAAATTGCTGGTCTCCATAAAGCACCTCCTAAATCATATAGACGAGAAGCAGGGTAAGCCCTGCTCCTTTTATTACTACTAGAAAAGTATACTTAATTATGCGGATTTCGGAAAGCGGGTGTCGTAATGCGAAACAGCGTAACCGCATTTTTTAACCTACATTACAGGCTGTCTTTTTATTGCTTTTTTCCTTAACCACTTCTGCCCCCATTGCCAGGGCCTGAGCATTCAAGGGGAGTAGATGGTGCTTGTTCTCCGGCAGCACTTTCTTTAAGGATTCCATGACGGAAAGGGGCTTGATGACAGGCTCTACCTGTAACAGGGCCCCTAGCATCACCATATTGGCTACACGGGATTCACCCAGGATACCTGCTTTTTCGTTGACGGGAACATAATAAACAGTAATGTCAGTGCGCCTGGCGGGCCGGTCAATCAAGGATGAGTTGATGAATAATATCCCCCCGGGTTTGAGCATGGGTTCAAACTTATCCAGGGACGGCCTGTTCATGGCCACCACAATATCAGGTTCTGTCACCAGAGGTGAGCTAATAGGGAAAGTAGAGATGGTTACGGAACAGTTGGCCGTTCCGCCTCTCATTTCCGGGCCATAGGAAGGTATCCAGGCTACTTCTTTTCCTTCCAGCATTCCTCCATAAGCCAGGAGCTGGCCCATGGACATAACACCCTGGCCGCCAAAACCGGCCAGTATCATTTGCTTCAGCATTTTACTTCGCCTCCTCTGCAGACTTAAATTTTCCCAAGGGATAATAGGCAATCATCTCATTTTTTATCCACTCCAGAGCTTCCACAGGGGTCATATGCCAGTTGGTAGGACAGGCAGAGAGTACTTCCACCATGGAAAAACCTTTGCCTTCTATCTGGACCTGGAAGGCCTCTTTAATGGCTTTCTTGGTTTCCCGTACATGCTTGGGGTCATGAACAGATGTACGGGCAATATAGGTAACACCGGGGAGCGTGGCCAACATTTCACTCATCCTGATAGGATAACCTGCGCTCTTGGGGTTACGTCCCTGGGGTGAAGTGGTAGTTTCCTGTCCGACCAGGGTGGTGGGAGCCATCTGTCCTCCCGTCATGCCGTAAATAGCGTTATTCACGAAAATTACTGTGATATTTTCACCCCGGGCGGCAGCGTGAATAATTTCCGCAGCCCCAATGGAAGCAAGGTCACCGTCTCCCTGGTAAGTAAAGACGATACTTTCGGGACGAGATCTTTTAACCCCCGTAGCTACGGCAGGAGCACGGCCGTGGGCCGCCTGGATAGCGTCTACATCAAAATAGTCATAGGCGAAAACGGAGCAGCCAACAGAAGCAATGGCAATGGTTTTCTCCTGTAATTCCAATTCATCCAGGACCTCGGCCACGAGACGGTGAATAATGCCGTGGTGGCAGCCGGGACAGTAGTGGAATTTTTGCGGGGTCAGGGATTTGGGACGTTCAAATATTACGGCCATTTTACTTCACCTCCCCGTAAGTTTTGGCTAAACGTTTAATTTCTTCATATATGGCACGGGCCGTAGGTACCATACCACCCACCCGTCCGTAGAATTCCACCGGTAAACGTCCATTTAAGGAAAGCCGGACGTCTTCCACCATTTGGCCTAGGCTCATCTCTACCGTTAACACGGCCTTGGCCTGAGCCGTAGCCTGATTCAGTTCTTTTTCAGGGTACGGCCAGAGGGTTATGGGCCGGAAAACCCCTGCTCTTATTCCTTCTTCCCGGGCCATATCCACAGCGGCTTTAGCCACTCTAGCGATCATGCCATAGGCTGCCACCACTATTTCCGCATCGGAAGTCTGGTATAATTCAGACCTTGTTTCTTTAGCCTTAATCTCCAGATACTTTTTCTCCAGATGGCGATTGTGTTTTTCCAGTTTTTCAGGGTCTAAATAAAGAGAGTTTATGATATTTTTGGTACGGCCCATTTTCCCTGTTACTGCCCATGGTTTCTCCCCGGCTTCCAGGGTCCTTTCGCTACCTAAATCCACTGGTTCCATCATCTGACCAAGGATACCATCACCGAGAATCATGACCGGTATACGATACTTTTCGGCCAGATCAAAGCCTTCTTTTACCAGGTCCACAATTTCCTGCACGGAAGCCGGCGCCAGCACAAGGAGGCGATAATCGCCATGGCCCCCACCTTTAGTGGCCTGGAAGTAATCGGACTGAGAAGGCTGAATTCCTCCTAACCCCGGACCGCCCCGCATGATATTAACAATGACACAGGGAAGCTCAGAACCCGCCAGGTAAGAAATTCCCTCCTGTTTTAAACTGATCCCCGGACTGGAGGATGAAGTCATTACCCTTGCTCCGGTGCTGGCCGCACCATAAACCATGTTTATAGCGGCTACTTCACTTTCTGCCTGGAGGTAGACACCCCCTACTTGAGGCAAGCGACGGGAAAGATATTCCGGCAACTCACTCTGGGGAGTAATAGGGTAACCGAAAAAATAACGGCAGCCTGCCTTAATGGCAGCTTCACCTATGGCTTCATTCCCTTTCATTAAAACTTTGCTCATGCTTTCCCCTCCTTTTCCACGGTAATGACCACATCGGGACACATCCAGGCACAGAAAGCACAGCCGATACATTTGCTCATATCTGTTACCTGAGCAGGATGATATCCCATGGCATTAATGTGGCTTCCCATCTCAATAATTCCTTTGGGACAGGCCTGTTTACACAGTTCACAACCTTTGCACAATTCCTCCCGGAAGCTAACCTTAGCCATCACAACACCTCCAAAATATTTTTGAACCCACATGCTAAATACCAAAATTCATAATATTCTTTACTATATCACTAAACTGTTTTATAAACTGTACTAGTAAAGCACCACTTCCTCCCTTTAATATAACAGGTGTTATATTTTGAAAATATAATATAACAAGAAAAAGTTTAGGGACGACCCTTGGCGGATCGTCCCTTTTTAAAAAAGTTATGGAGTTTTGCTTGCCTGTAATGCAAAGCCTTACGGATATACACAGGCAATACCCCCATTTAGCGATATACTTTTCAATATTAATATATCATAAAATACTCTGAAAAGTTCAAAATTATACAGGATACATTTCGACAAATTAGTTGTTAGTTACAGCACGAATATTAGTGTATCGTTTCGTCGGCTCAATTATTTCATTAAAGAGAGGAAACCCTTTACAAGAATAGTTATCCCTTTCACAGGGTTAGGCACTTTTGCCCCGAAGATTTGTAGAAGGCTCACAATGAAAGCCAATAGTAAGAACATGAAAAAAACGATAAGTTCGCGCCAGTATTTTTTTTGGATAAGACCTGGCGCTTCATAGAGTACTATACCGGCAAAAGCCGCCACTAACAAGATAATCACTTTTTCGCCCCTTTCATCTTTTTTGGAACCCCTCGGAGTATAGCTATCAATAATGAGATAAGAGGAAGCCCAAATTGAAAAGGAAGAGCATAGTAAGGATAAATTTCTTGGGCAAAATTAATATTTTC
>CAZWTM010000076.1:3691-11556 GCA_964637385.1 uncultured Peptococcaceae bacterium | reverse complement strand
GCCTTTTACCGTTCCTTCCAGCACGTACTTAATCGCTACGGCCGGGTTCATGAAGGGGAAATGATGATGCGCTACGCCCTCACTACTAACCCAGCCAAACTCCTGGGTTTCGCCCCAATGGGGTTAAAGCTTTTCACGAAAGGACGCCTTCAGTTGTTGCCCCATAGCATTAAAGGGACAGAACAACTGCAAGAGCTGTTCAAGCGCGCACAAGCACAATAAGGCTGCCTTCAGCAGCGTGACCGATGACCAGTTTTAAGAGTACAAGGAACCGTTAACCGTAGACAAATTCAGACAAAGTTTATCGCTGCCCGCCACCCGTTACCCGCTACCCGTAAATATATCGGGAATCGGGAACCGGGGAGCGTCCGTTACTACCAACTAACAACTAACGCAAGGAGGGTCATATCGATGAAATATCAATTCTTTCCCGGCTGTTCTTTACTGACATCCGCCAAGGATTTTTACCAATCTATCCAGGCCATTGCCCCTGAGCTAAAGTTAGAGCTTATGGAAATACCTGATTGGAATTGCTGCGGGGCCACGGTAACATCCTCTTTGGATTACCTCTCGGCCCAGCTTATGCCTGCCAGGAATTTGGCCTTAGCCAGCCAGCGGGAAGGTGACGTCGTGGCCGCCTGTAATTCCTGCTACCTTACCCTGGCCAAAGCTAATGAAAATTTATCCTCTTACCCCGAGTTACAGCATAAAGTGAATCATCTTTTGGAGGAAGTTGGTCTGAAAATGGCCCGTAAAGTAAAAGTCAAGCATCTCATAGAAATCTTATGGCGCGAGGTGGGTATCCAAAAAATAAAGGATTTAGTCAAAAAACCCCTTACCGGTCTGAAGGTGATTCCCTATTATGGCTGCCAGATTGTCAAACCCACCAGTTTCGATGAGGCAGAAAATCCCCAGAGTATGGACCAAATTCTCAGCGCCTTAGGGTGTGATGTCCAGGAATTTTATCAGAAGAGCCGCTGCTGCGGCGGAGCTTTAATCACAATCCAGCCGGAGCTGGCCCTAAAACTAATCCAGGAAATTCTGGCGGAAGCCCAAGAACGCCAGGCTGATTTGATTGCTACGACCTGCCCCCTCTGCCAGATGAACCTTGACGCCTACCAGGACAAGATCAACCGTAAATATAAACGCAATTATCACATACCTGTAGTTTATTTTACGCAATTAATGGGTCTTGCTTTTGGTAAAGACTCTCAGTCTTTAGGATTGGAAAGGGGATTGGTTTCTGTCAAACCGATCTTAAGCAAAATCAGCTAGGAGGTGTCCCATGACTGAACGCATTGGTATATATGTTTGCCACTGCGGCTCCAACATCGCCGGCATGGTGGATGTAGCTTCTGTCGCCGAAAAAGCTAAAACCTGGCCCCAGGTGGTAATCACCCGGGATTATAAATACATGTGCTCCGACCCGGGCCAGGAATACATCAAGAAAGATATTGAAGAATATGGCCTTACCCGCGTAGTGGTAGCTGCCTGTTCTCCCCGCATGCATGAGTCTACTTTCCGCCGGGCCCTGGAAAAGGCGGGCTTAAACGGCTACCTCCTGGAAATGGCGAATATCCGGGAACACTGTGCCTGGGTAACGACCGACAAGCAACTAGCCACCCGGAAAGCCCTGAACCTGACCCGGGCAGCGGTAAAGCGGGTCGTCTATCACCAGCCTATTATCGAACGGGAGGTAAGTGTAAATCCTGCCACACTGGTCGTAGGAGCAGGCATTGCCGGTATCCAGGCAGCCTTACAGGTAGCAGAGGCAGGTCACCGGGTCTACCTGGTAGAGAAAGAAGCTTACATTGGCGGTCACATGGCCCAGTTCGACAAGACTTTCCCCACCCTGGACTGTGCCGCCTGTATTCTCACCCCCAAGATGGTCCAGGTGGGAGACCATCCCAATATTACTTTGTTAACCAGCAGTGAAGTTACGGCGGTAGAGGGTTATGTGGGCAATTTTAAGGTAACGGTCAGAGAAAAACCCCGTTATATCAACCCCGTGGAATGTACGGGCTGCGGGGACTGTGTTGCAGCCTGTGTCTTAAAGGATACCATCCCGGCCGATTTCGACTTGGGTCTTTCCAAACGGGGCGCCGCCTATATCCCATTTCCCCAGGCCGTGCCTCTACGGGCTGTCATCGACGATAAACACTGTCTCTTACTCAACCGGAAAAAATGTTCCATGGAATGTGTGAAAGCCTGCCAGCGCCGGGCCATTAACTTCGCACAAAAAGATAAATATCATACCCTGGAAGTGGGCACCATCATCCTGGCTACAGGTTATGAATTATTTGATGCCACGAAGGCTCCCCAGTATGGATTTGGACGTTATGATAACGTCATCAACGGTTTGCAATTCGAGCGGATGACCAATGCTTCCGGACCCACCCAGGGTAAAATTCTCTTGAAAAACGGCCAGGAACCTAAGCGTGTAGCTATTCTCCACTGTATCGGCAGCCGGGATGCCAACTACCAGCGTTACTGTTCCCGGGTCTGCTGCATGAGCTCGGTGAAATTTGCCCATATGGTCAAAGAACACACCAATGCGGAAGTTTATGAATTCTATATCGATATGCGCACCTTTGGTAAGCAGTATGAAGAATTTTACAACCGGGTACTGGAAGAGGGTGTCAACTTCATCCGGGGCAAAGGGGCAGAAGTGACTAAAGTAGACGGGCAACTGGTAGTCCGGGCGGAAGATACCCTGCTGGGTGTTTTTCGGGAAATACCCGTCGACATGGTGATCCTCAATACAGCCCTGGTCCCTCGTCACGACGCGGAACACGTGGCCCAGGTCTTCGGTATCTCCCGAAGCGCCGATGGCTTTTTCCTGGAATCCCATATTAAATTAGATCCGGTTACCACCACTACGGACGGCATTTATTTGGCAGGCTGCTGCCAGAGCCCCAAAGATATTCCCGATTCCGTAGCCCAGGGTTCCGCGGCCGCAGCCCAGTCTCTCTCCGTTATCGCTACCGGAAAGGTAAAAATTTCGCCCATTACGGCCAGTGTCAATAAAGAATTATGCGCAGGCTGCAGGGTCTGTGTAGGCTTGTGTCCCTTCCGTTCTATTCAAATCGATAAAACCACAGGTCGCGCCTCTATTAACGAAGCCGTCTGTAAGGGCTGCGGCACCTGCGCTGCCGCCTGTCCTTCCGGCGCCATTACGGTTTTACATTTTAACGACGAACAGATCCTGGCCCAGCTCGAGGGGGTGTTGGCATGACAGGAAGCTTTGAACCGAAAATAGTAGGTATCCTTTGCAACTGGTGTTCCTACGCGGGAGCTGATTTGGCTGGTACTTCCCGCCTCAAATATCCCGCCAATATTCACATTGTCCGGGTCATGTGTTCCGGACGGGTTGACCCTACCTTTGTGCTTAAAGCCTTCGAATTAGGAGCTGACGGTGTCCTGGTCAGCGGCTGCCGTCCCGGTGACTGCCATTATGTAGACGGCAATTACAAGACCATGCGCCGCACACCCCTTCTGGAAAACCTCTTAAGTCAGATGGGGGTGGAGCCTGCCCGTTTCCGCCAGGTCTGGGTTTCCGCCTCCCAGGGGGAAATTTTTGCCCGTATTGTGGAGGAAATGGTAAAGGACCTGAAGGAAATTGGACCATACATGCGCCAAGGGGGTGAAGAGCTTGCCTAAACTGAAACTGGCAATTTACTGGGCTGCCGCCTGTGGGGGCTGCGATGTGGCCATCCTGGATCTGGACGAAAAAATTCTAAAGGTGGCCGAGGCCGCGGACATTGTTCTCTGGCCTATCGCCATGGACTATAAATACGAAAACCTCACTGCCCTTTCCAAGGACAGCATAGACGTATGCCTCTTTAACGGAGCTGTACGCAATTCGGAACAAAAGGAACTGGCTCATGCCTTACGGGAGCGCTCCCGGGCAATAGTGGCCTTTGGTTCCTGTGCCTGCTTCGGCGGGATACCTGGCCTGGCTAACTTTACCAGCAGGGAAGGAGTCCTGGAAAGGGTCTATAAGACCAGCCCCACTACTATAAATAAAGAAGGCGTTCTTCCCCAGGTAGAAAGTACCGTTCCCGAGGGTACCCTCACGCTTCCGGCCTTCATGAACAGAGTTTATACCTTAAACCAGGTAATAGATGTTGATTATTACCTTCCTGGCTGTCCTCCTCCTGCAGACCTCATCTGGGCAGCCGTGGAAGCTATCGTCAGCGGTAATCTTCCCCCCAAGGGGAGCGTAATAGCCGGAACAAAGTCTCTCTGCGATACTTGTCATAGAGTAAAGGAACAGAAAAACCTTAAAGGGTTTGTTCGCCCCCACCAAATCATCCCGGACCCGGAAAAATGCTTACTGGAACAAGGGTTAGTCTGCTGTGGTCCGGCCACCCGGGATGGCTGCGGGCACCGCTGTATCAAAGCCAACATGCCCTGCCGGGGCTGTTTCGGGCCTACCGGCCATATCCACGACCAGGGCGCTAAACTGGTCAGTGCTTTAGCCTCCATTCTGCAGGCTACCACTGAGGAAGAAGCCCGCCAGGCCGCCGAAACTATCGTTGATGCTGCCGGCACCTTTTACCGGTTTGGCTTGCCCGATGCTTTATTACAGCGTGTCAAAAGGAGGGAACAGGCATGAAACGTATTACCATCGACCCCATTACCAGGCTGGAAGGCCACGGCAAAATCGAAGTATTCTTAGATGAGGCAGGAAATGTAGCCAGAGCCTACCTCCAGATACCCGAACTGCGGGGCTTTGAAAAGTTTTGTGAAGGCCGGGCCGCCGAAGAAATGCCCCGCATCGTCCCCCGCATCTGCGGAGTCTGCCCCGAGGCCCATCATCTGGCCTCCACCAAAGCCCTGGATAGTCTCTGGCAGGTAGACCCTCCCCCTGCCGCCAAAAAACTCAGAGAACTTTTTTACTGTGCCCATTTTATTCATTCCCATATCGCCCACTTCTATGCCCTGGCTGCCCCGGACTTTGTGGTAGGTCCCGGTGCCGATAAATCCCAGCGTAACATCCTGGGTGTCGTAGCCAAGGTAGGTCTGGAAACAGGCGCCGAAGTCATCAAACACCGTTCTTACGCCCAGAAGATCCAGGCTATGATTGGCGGCAAGGCCACCCATCCTGTATGCGGCCTGCCAGGGGGCATGAGTAAGCCCCTTTCCGAAGAAGAACGCACGGACATTGAAACCATGGCCATGTCCTGTGTGGACTTTGCGCAAGCCTCCTTGCAAATCTTTGAAGATGTAGTTCTAAAAAATGATGACTATGTAAAACTTATTGTGAGCGAAATGTATCAGTTAGCTCCCTACTCCATGGGCTTAGTCGACGAGAATAATAAGGTAAACTTTTATGATGGCTTCGTAAGGGTTGTAGATCAAAAGGGCCAGGAAATTGCTAAATTCAGAAGCCATGAATATCCTGATTTTATTGCCGAACATGTGGAAAGCTGGTCTTATTTAAAATTCCCCTACCTGAAAAATCCCGGCTGGCAAGGAATTGTCGAGGGGGAAGGAAGCGGTATCCTCTGGGTCGGTCCCCTGGGAAGGTTAAACGCCGCAGAAGGAATGGCCACCCCCATGGCTCAAAAAGCTTATGAGAAAATGTATGATACCCTGGGCGGTAAACCCTCTCGCGCTACCCTGGCTTTCCACTGGGCACGCTTAGTTGAGCTTCTCTATGCTGCCGAACGCCTGTTGGAACTCTCTCAGGACCCAGAAATTACAAGTACGGACATCAGGCGTTTGCCCACAGCCGTACCCCGGGAAGGTTTTGGCATCGTGGAGGCCCCCCGGGGAACCCTCTACCACCATTACCAGACGGATGATCAGGGAATCCTGGAAAAAGTAAACATTGTCGTAGCCACCGCCCATAATTATGCTGCCATGAACATCTCTGTGGATAAGGCAGCCAAAGGCCTGGTTAAAAACGGGGAACTTAACCAGCAGGCTCTCAATATGATCGAAATGGCCTTTCGAGCTTATGATCCCTGTTTTGGCTGCGCCACCCACACCATGCCCGGCGGTCTCCCGGTAGATATCAAGATTTATAACTGCCAGGGTGACCCCTGGATAAACTTGCCTTGGTAAAAGGAAACACTATTATTGTAGGTCTGGGCAATCCCATTTTGAGCGATGATGGTGTGGGATGGGTTATTGCCGAAGAATTAACAAAAAAACTAAACGGGAAAGCCGAAGTAATCACGGCTTCCCTGGCAGGATTTAACCTGTTGGACCTTTTAGCAGGCTATCAAAGAGCTTTTATTGTCGACGCCATTGAAACCAAAGAAGGTACGGTGGGTGATATTTACCGTCTGACGCCTGAGGATCTAAAGTTTTCCCGGCGTCTGGCCTCGGTCCATGACATCAACCTGGTAACAGCCCTGGAACTGGGTAAAACCTTAGGCCTCTCCCTGCCGGAAGAAATTATAATCTATGCCGTAGAAGCCCAGGATACTCTAACCTTTGCGGAAACACTCTCTCCTCCGGTGGAAGAGGCGGTCCCTAAGGTAGTTAAGGCTATTCTGGAGGAACTTATTTCTCCTCGTTAACCGTAAACCTTGGAACGTTAGCCGCTACCCGTTACCCGATCCCCGCTACCCGAAGATTAAATAACATTCTATATAATTCGGGTGTCGGGAGTCGGGAAGTGGGGCGTTTTTGTACTACCAACTAACAACTACCAACTACCAACTAACAACTACCAACTAACAACTACCAACTAATACGGGGTGAAACATGCACGAACTGGCGCTGGCCCAGCAATTGCTTCATATCGTCGAGCAAACAGCCCGGGCCAACATGTTAAAAAAAGTAGCGGAAATAAAAATTGTGGTAGGAGAGATGATGGCCGTAGTACCGGAAGCTCTGGAATTTTCCTTTCAGGTCCTAAGCAGGGATACCCTGGCCGCAGGAGCTAAACTGGTTATCGAGGAACAACAAGCCCTCAGTAAATGTTCCCACTGCCAGATAACTTACCCCTGGCTGGAGTACGGCTACCGCTGCCCGTCCTGTTCCAGTTTGGGCGGAACCATCATCCAGGGCCGGGACCTTTATATCGATTACCTTGAAGGAGATGAGGTTAGCAATGATGCAAGTTAAACTCGTTACCAGCATTCTCAGGGCCAATCAGGATATGGCCTCCAGAAACAGAGAAATTTTCAGGGAAAAAGGCAGTAAAGTCGTCAACCTCATCAGTTCTCCCGGGGCAGGCAAAACCACCCTGCTGGAAACCACTATCCGCACCCTAAAGAATCACCTTACGATTGGCGTCATCGAAGGTGACCTCATGACCACCCGGGACGGTGAACGCATTGCTGCCCTGGAGGTGCCCGTAGTGCAAATCAATACCCGGGGCGGCTGCCACCTGGATGCTAATATGGTCTACATGGCCCTGGCCGAACTTCCTCCCGGAAAACTGGATCTTATTTTAATTGAAAATGTGGGAAACCTGGTCTGTCCTTCAGCTTTTGATCTGGGGGAAGATAAAAAAGTCGTTATTCTCTCTGTAACGGAAGGCAGTGACAAACCGGCCAAATATCCTACCACTTTTGAAGGAGCGGCAGCCTGTCTCCTTAATAAGATAGACCTGCTCCCTTACACAAATTTTAATCTCCGGGAATTTTACGAGGACCTGAAAACCATCAAACCCAACCTGCCGGTTTTTGAAGTAAGTGCCCTAACTGGTCAGGGTATGGAAGCCTGGTATCGATGGTTAACGACTATTTATGCGACAGGAGAACCGTCCCCATGTCGCACATAATGGCTCAGAGAATTAAAGTAAGGGGCGTGATACAAGGGGTGGGCTTTCGCCCCTTTGTCCATAGATTGGCAGAAAGACACGGGCTGAGGGGCTGGGTGCGCAACGAAGGCTCCCACGTGGA
>CAZWTM010000076.1:0-3591 GCA_964637385.1 uncultured Peptococcaceae bacterium | reverse complement strand
AGCCAAACCCTTTGCCCTCATGGCCAGGGACCTGGAGGCGGTAAAGAAATACGCCTATATAAGCAAGGAAGAAGAAGAACTGCTACAAAGCCCCCAGGCCCCCATCGTTCTCCTGGAACAAATTCTTCCCACTTCCCTTCCGCCTGCCTTGAATCCCGGCCTCAAAACCTTAGGCATCATGCTTCCCTACACCCCGCTCCATCATCTCTTATTTACGGAGGACCTGGACATTCTGGTGATGACCAGCGCCAATTTTTCCCATGAACCCATTGTCTATACCAACGAGGAGGCTTTGCAGAGGTTAAAAAGCATAGCCGATTACTTTCTCCTCCACAACCGTCCCATCTATCACCGCTGTGATGACTCCATCACCGCAGTGGTAAAAAAACATACCCAAATCTTTCGGCGGGCCAGGGGTTATGTGCCCCTCCCCGTAAAAATCCCTCCTTTAGCCCGTAAAGTCCTGGCTTTGGGAGGGGACCTGAAAAACACTTTCTGCCTGGCGGCGGGCGATAAAGCTTTCTTAAGCCAGCATATGGGGGATATGGATAATCTAGAGGCCCAGCTGGAATTTCAAAAGACCCTCTCTCACCTCCAGTCCTATTTCCATATTGCCCCGGAAATAGTGGCCCATGACTTACATCCCGGTTATGCCACCACTCAATTTGCTCAGGGCCTTAACCTGCCTCTAAGAGGTGTGCAGCATCATGAGGCCCATTTAACCAGTTGCCTGGTGGATAACGAATACGCAGAAGAAGTATTAGGCTTGGTCTGTGATGGCACGGGTTATGGCCATGACGGCAACCTCTGGGGTTTTGAATTCTTCCAGGGAACCCTGGGCCAATATAAACGCCTGGCCCACCTGGCTTACGTTCCGCTTATTGGTGGTGATAAAACGGTAGAGCGGCCGGATAGAATGGCCCTCCTTTATCTCCTAAAAGAATGGGGCCAGGAAGGCGCAAAGTGGGCAGAAAAACTGCTGGACTTTGCCCCTTCCGAAATAGCTTTATACCAGAGTCTCCTCCAAGGCACCCAGCGCATACCCCTCACCTCCAGCTGCGGGCGTCTCTTCGATGCCGTCTCGGCTTTAACGGGAGTCTGCAGGAAAAACAGCTATGAAGGACAGGCAGCCATGGAACTGGAAAGCCTGTGTATTCCCGGCGTTAAAGAAACCTATTCCTTTGCTATCCTGCAGGAAGGACCGGTAAAAATCCTCTCCCTCCGGGAAATGTGGCCAGAGCTGATTGACGACATCCGGAAAAAAGGCGACAGAGGTTTCATTGCCGGAAAGTTCCACCGCACTCTGCAAGAGATGATCACCCGGGTATTTGTCCTCTTACGGGAAGAAACAAACCTCACCACAGTGGCCTTAAGCGGCGGGGTTATGCAAAATAAAGTCCTGCTCAGCGGTCTCATTACTGAACTGGAAAGAAAAGGTTTTAAGGTTCTCATACACCGCCAGGTCCCTCCTAATGATGGGGGAATAAGCCTGGGTCAGGCAGTCATAGCAGGGAGGTAACAGCATGTGTGTAGCCGTTCCGGCCAAAATTCTCTCTATTAGCGGAGAGGAAGCTTTAGTTGATCTCCAGGGAAACCAATTGACCATTTGTATAACCCTGGTCCCCCAGGCTAAGATAGGTGATTATGTCCTAATCCATGCAGGTTTTGCTATTCATACCATCGACAGGGAAGAGGCCTTGGAGACCCTGGCCCTCTGGGAGGAGCTGAATAAATTTGCCCAAGGAAGTTAAGACTGTACCGGACCTCATTAAACGAATTAAAGAGAAAGTTAGACCTGTTCGTTTCATGGAAGTGTGCGGTACTCATACTATGGCCATCGCCAAATATGGTTTGCGGGAGATTTTACCGCCGGAAATAGAATTGCTATCGGGGCCCGGATGCCCCGTCTGCGTCACGTCCCAGGGCGATATTGACCTGGCCCTGGAACTGGCTGCCCGGCCTGGCGTCACCCTTTTCACCTTCGGTGATATGCTCCGTGTCCCCGGAGCTTCGGGGAGCCTGGAAAGTGTCCGGGCCCAGGGAGCAAAGGTGCATATCCTCTATTCCCCCCTGGATTGTCTCCAATATGCCATCAATCATCCTCAGGAAGAGATTGTGTTTTTGGGAATAGGTTTCGAAACCACTGCCCCCACTGTGGCCGTTGCTATAGAACAGGCCCTGGCCCACAAGGTGAACAATTTTAGTGTTCTCTCCTTTCACAAAAGGGTTGTTCCTGCCCTTCAAGCTCTGGTCAGTGGTGGCAATACGGCTATTGACGGTTTTCTCCTCCCCGGTCATGTGAGCAGCATCCTGGGCCGGGAACCCTATGAATTTTTGGCCCGGGAATACAATAAAGCCTGTGTCATCACAGGCTTTACCGCCGAAGATATTCTCCTTGGCCTTCTCATGCTCCTTTCGCAGGTTGAGAATAAATTTTACCAGGTAGAAATCCAGTATAAAAGAGGTGTCAATCCTGAAGGTAACCCCCAGGCCCTGGCTTATTTAGCCAAATATTTTACACCAGTGGAAACCACCTGGCGGGGATTGGGACCTATTCCCGAGAGCGGCCTCGGCCTTAATGAAGCATACAAGGATTTTGATGCTTTCCGGCGCTTCTCTCTTCAACTTGGCCGCAAGGAAATCCCTACGGCCTGCAGCTGTGGGGAAATCCTGAAAGGCCTGAAAAGACCTGAGGATTGTCTCCTCTTTGCTAACCAGTGCACTCCCCTGGAACCGGTAGGACCCTGCATGGTCTCTTCGGAAGGTTCCTGTGCCGCAAGCTACCACTACAGGAGGTAGAAAAATGAGCCAAGACCGCATTCTCATGTCCCATGGGACCGGAGGCTTAAAGACTTATCAGCTGATTAAAGAGATATTCCATAAACACTTTGCTAACCCCATCCTTACCCGGGAACTGGACGCTGGCCTCTTTCCCGGTACCCCGGGACGTTGGGCCATGACTACTGACAGCTTTGTGGTTAAACCCCTCTTTTTCCCCGGAGGAGATATCGGCAAGCTGTCAGTCTGTGGTACTGTCAATGATCTGGCTGTCTCCGGGGCCAAACCCCTGTATCTAACCAGTTCTTTCATCCTGGAAGAAGGCCTGCCCCTCATGGATCTGGAAAAGATTGTAGCCAGCATGGCCCAAACTGCACGGGAAGCGGGGGTGCAGATAGTGGCCGGGGATACCAAAGTAGTGGAAAAGGGTTCTGGTGACGGGGTTTTCATTACTACCACGGGCTTAGGTCTTGTACCTGGGGAAATCGATTATTCTCCTCAACACATTCAGCCCGGTGATAAAGTAATTATCTCCGGTCCCTTAGGTCAGCATGGCTTGACCATCATGGCCGCCCGCGGCAACCTTCCTGTAACAAGCTCCCTGGTCAGCGACTGTGCCTGCCTCCATGAACTGCTGAACCCCCTTCATTCTCCGGAGATACGCTGTATGCGGGATCCCACCCGGGGCGGACTGGCCACCACCCTAAATGAATTAGCTTTACAAAGCGGGCTGGGGATTCTTCTGGAGGAAGGAGCCATTCCCCGGGACCCGGCAGTAGAAGGTTTAGCTGACCTCCTGGGCCTGGACTCCCT
>CAZWTM010000075.1:0-11615 GCA_964637385.1 uncultured Peptococcaceae bacterium | reverse complement strand
AGGGGGAAGGGCTGTGAAGATACATAATGTTCAGCAGTTAGAGGAAATATCTCAACGATTCAGTAAAGCCCTTGAGCGGCAGCACAAAAAGGTTCTGGTATGTGCGGGAACGGGATGTGTAGCCGGTGGTTCCCTTAACATCTATCAAAAGATAAAGGAAATTGTGCAGGAAAAGGGTCTTTTGGTTACGGTGGAATTGACTGAAGAGAAGGAGGGAATCGGTGTCAAGAAAAGCGGCTGCCATGGTTTTTGTGAAATGGGGCCCCTGGTAAGGATTGAACCTTATGGCTATTTATATTTAAAAGTGACCCTGGATGACTGTGAAGATATCGTGGAGACCACCTTAATGAAGGGCTTACCCCTGGAAAGATTAATGTATCAGTGGGATGGTAAGGTTTATGCGGAAGAAGAAGAAATCCCCTTTTATAAAAAACAAACCAGGATGGTCCTGGAAAACTGCGGTCATATCGATGCAGAGTCTATCGAGGAGTATATGGCTAGAGGTGGGTATCAGGCCTTGGCCAAAGCCCTGCGTATGAGACCCGAAGAGATCTGTCAAGTCATATCTGATTCCAATCTCAGAGGGCGCGGTGGCGCAGGTTATCCGGCCGGAAAAAAATGGAGTCAGGTTTTAGCCCAGAAAAGCCCCGTTAAATATGTTGTCTCCAATGGTGACGAAGGAGACCCCGGTGCTTTTATGGACCGGAGTATTATGGAGGGAGATCCCCATCGTATGCTGGAGGGGATGATGATTGCCGGTTATGCAACTGGAGCCACCGAAGGATATATCTATGTGAGGGCCGAATACCCTCTGGCTGTGGAACGTTTGCGTATTGCCATTGAACAGGCGAGGGAGTATGGACTGCTGGGAACCAACATCCTGGGTTCCGGGTTTAATTTTAATATCCATATTAACCAGGGGGCCGGCGCCTTCGTGTGTGGCGAGGGCAGTGCCCTGACAGCCTCCATCGAAGGCGGAAGGGGTATGCCCAGGGTAAAACCTCCCCGGACTGTGGAGGCTGGTCTGTGGGCCAAACCCACCGTGCTGAATAACGTGGAAACCTTTGCCAATGTACCGCAAATAATCCAGAAGGGCAGTGACTGGTATAAATCTATCGGACCAGAAAAAAGCCCTGGAACCAAGGCTTTTGCCCTGACCGGAAATGTGAATAATACAGGACTGATTGAAGTTCCCATGGGTACTACCCTGCGGGAGATCATTTTCGAAATCGGCGGGGGGATCAAAAACAACAAGAAATTTAAAGCCGTGCAGATTGGGGGTCCCTCGGGCGCCTGCTTAACAGAAGAGCATCTGGACCTGCCCCTGGATTTTGATTCCCTGAAGAAAGTGGATGCGATGATCGGTTCCGGCGGCCTCGTGGTCATGGATGAGGATACCTGCATGGTAGAGGTAGCCCGCTTCTTTATGAATTTTACCCAGAACGAATCCTGTGGCAAATGTGTGCCCTGCAGGGAAGGTACCAAAAGAATGCTGCAGATTTTAGAAGATATTGTGGCGGGAAAAGGTACGGTGGACCACCTGGATCTTTTGCTGGATATTGCCGATACTGTAGGCAATACTTCCCTCTGTGGTTTAGGCAAGACGGCCTCCAATCCCGTGGTTAGCACCATCAAGTATTTTAGGGACGAATACCTGGCCCATGTGGTAGAGAAAAGATGCCCGGCCAAAACCTGCCAGGCTTTAAAAACCATCGTCATTCATCCTGATTTCTGTAAAGGTTGCAGCAAATGTTCCCGTGTTTGCCCCGTGGGGGCTATCAAAGGCAAAGTCAAAGAACCCTTTACTATCGATGCGGGAGTCTGCATAAAATGCGGGGCCTGTCTCGACTCCTGCCTATTTTCCGCCATTAAGGAGGTATCATGATGAAAGGTTATATGATGATAGACGGCCAGCGAGTTGAGTTTGACGGGGAGAAACATGTCCTGGAAGTGGTGCGCAAGGCGGGAATAGAGCTTCCCACTTTCTGTTACCATTCGGAGCTGAGCATTTACGGTGCCTGCCGCATGTGTATGGTGGAAAATAAGTGGGGCGAGACCTTTGCCTCCTGTTCCGAACCCCCCAAAGACGGGATGGTCATTTATACCAATACACCCAGACTGCAGAAACATCGGCGCATGATTCTGGAATTGTTGTTGTCCAACCACCACCGGGATTGTACCGTGTGTGAAAAAAACGGCAGGTGTAAGCTCCAGGAACTGGCGATCCGCTTCGGTATTAAAAAAGTTCGTTTTGACAATATAACAAGAAATCTTCCTCTTGATACCAGCAGCACTTCTATTGTCAGAGATCCTAATAAATGTATCCTGTGCGGCGACTGTGTGCGCATGTGCAAGGAGGTGCAGGGAGTAGGTGTCCTGGACTTTGCCTACAGGGGTTCCAAAATTCAGGTAACTACGGCCTTTAACAAACAACTGTCTGAAGTAGAATGTGTAAATTGCGGCCAGTGTGCGGCCATCTGTCCCACCGGGGCCTTAGTGGTGAGAAATGAGACGGAAAAAGTATGGAAGGTATTGTACAATAAAGACAAAAGAGTCGTTGCCCAAATAGCACCTGCTGTAAGGGTGGCCCTAGGCGAAGAATTTGGCCTGCCACCGGGAGAAATTGTCACCGGGAAAATTGTGGCTGCTTTAAGAAAATTGGGATTCGACGAAATCTATGATACGGCCCTGGCTGCCGATCTTACCGTCATGGAAGAAACCAGGGAATTTATGGAAAAATTGAAAGCCAATAAAAACCTTCCCCTGTTTACTTCCTGCTGTCCTGCCTGGGTACGTTTTGCGGAAAACAAATTCCCGGAGTTAATAGGGAACATCTCCACCTGCCGTTCACCCCAGCAGATGTTCGGAGCTGTCATTAAAGATCACTATAGCAACATGAAAGACTTAGATTCCCGGGAAACCGTGGTGGTTTCCATCATGCCCTGTACCGCCAAAAAATATGAAGCGGCCAGACCGGAATCGTATACCAATGGGGTAAGAGATGTAGATATCGTGTTGACCACCCAGGAACTGGCTTTCATGATTAAGGAAGCAGGGATTATCTTTGAGGAATTGGAGCCGGAAGCTCTGGATATGCCTTTCGGTTTGGCCAGTGGTGCCGGTATTATTTTTGGGGTTACCGGGGGTGTGGCTGAAGCCGTGTTAAGACGCTGTTACAAGGAAAAAACGGCTAAGAACCTAAAAGAACTGGAATTTGCCGGGGTTAGAGGTATGGAAGGGATCAAGGAGGCGGCCATAACCATTGAAGGTAGAGAAATCCGCATTGCTGTTGTTCATGGGCTCAAGAATGCGGAAAGACTCATAAGAGTTATGCAGGCTGGAGAAAAAACCTATGACTTTGTGGAAGTAATGGCCTGTCCCGGCGGGTGTATCGGAGGGGCTGGCCAGCCCATTGCCACTTCTTCTATTACCAAAAAACTAAGGACGGAAGGAATCTATAAAGCCGACAGGGTATCCCAGATTAAGCGCTCCGAAGAAAATCCCATGATTGTGGCTCTTTATAACGGCATGCTCAGTCATAAACACCACCTGCTGCACAGCCCGAAAGTCTGTAAAGAGACAAAGGAGTGAAAACATGATTACCATTCATGTATGTATTGGAACGGCCTGTCATGTTAAGGGAGGATATCATGTCATCAATGCTTTACAGACCATGGTAAGGGAGCGGAAACTAGCGGATAAAGTAAAAGTGGAAGCGGCCTTCTGCCTGGGTGAATGTATGAAAGCAGTTGCCGTCAGGATTGACGACGGGCCTGTCTATTCCGTGGACGAAAACAGCCTAGGGGACTTTTTTGAACAATTTGTTCTCAGCAGATTAGTGGGATAGGATAAGATGTATAGCGCAGATAAGCCTGGCTCAATGGCCAGGCTTATCTTGTTTCTCAGGAATTTATTTATATAAATTCCTAAGAAATCAGGGGTCTTTGGGGAAGGTATTCCTCTATGTTCCTACTGTATATCGATTCTTTTACCTTTTGTTTTAGCTGGTTCCACTTTAGGTACTTTAATAGTTAGAATACCATCTTTGTACTCTGCTTGAGCCTCATCGGATTTTATCTCCACGGGAAGGGGGATGGTTCTGGAAAAGCTTCCATAATATCGTTCGGTCCGAAAAACATTTTCATCTTTAAATTCATTACTTTTTCTAGTTTGGCCTGATAATCTGATGGAGTTTTCGTCTACATAGACATTGAGGTCTTCTTTAGCCACACCAGGTATTTCGGCCTTTACTACCACTTCCGTATCAGTCTGGTAAACATCCACTTTAGGTCCCGCCGGTCCATAGGCCAGCCTGAAAGGAGACCTTTCCAGGAAATTGGCTATATCCCTCGTCAGGTAATCCAGTTCTTTGAAAGGATTCCACTCAACCAGACTCACTATCATCACTCCCTTAAGTAAATGTTTCAAAATGGTTTTCGCTAATATAATTTCCCCTTTCAAATAACTTATTCACATTGTTCGGCATTAAAAGATGAGTAAAATTGCTTATTTTGCCGAATTGTTATAAGATATATGTGTTGAAAATGCTTCCATATTATCATACTATTACCAGGATATACTGCTAACAGAAGATGAAGTATCCGAAAGGAGAGATGGACGAAAATGAAGAACGGGCAAGAGAAGAATTTTATGACCCTGGATCAAGCACTGGCCATGGACAGGCGGGAAGTTCGGGAAACTTACCGCCGCTACGTGAATCCAGGCCTAGTAGATGTCATGGGTTTTTTAGATTTTGATAAGCAGTTTGTAAGAGCTGAAGGGGTCACCGTGTGGGATAAAGAAGGAAAAGTCTATCTTGATTTTCTAGGAGGTTACGGTGCCCTGAACCTGGGGCATAATCCCCCGGAAGTCCAGGAAGCGGTAAAGGCAGTAATGTCACGGCCCAATCTATTACAGGCCTCTCTCAACCCTCTGGCAGCAGCCTTAGCCCACAACTTGGCCCAGGTGACACCGGGTGATTTGGACCGGGTCTTTTTTGCGAACAGCGGCGCTGAAGCGGTGGAGGGGGCGTTGAAGCTGGCCCGGGCGGCCAACCCCGGACGCAGTAAGATTGTTTACTGTAAAGATTCTTTTCATGGCAAAACCTTTGGTTCCCTTTCCGTTACGGGGCGGGAAAAATACCAGAAACCTTTTCAACCCCTTTTGACCGGGTGCGAAGCTGTGCCCTTCGGTGACCTCACCGCTTTAGAAGGAAAGCTCATGAGTAAAGACGTCGCTGCTTTTATTGTGGAGCCTATTCAAGGTGAAGGCGGGGTAATGGTTCCGCCCGATGGCTATTTAGCCGGAGTTCGCCAGCTTTGTGACCGCTACGGTACACTCTTGATTGTTGATGAAATCCAGACAGGTTTCGGACGGACTGGATATCTCTTTGCCTGTGAGCATGATAATGTAGTGCCTGACATCATGTGCCTGGCTAAATCCCTGGGTGGCGGCGTCATGCCCGTGGGGGCTTTTGTTACACGACCCCAGATCTGGGACAGGGTCTATGGGGGAATGGATAAATTTGCCCTGCATACCTCCACTTTTGGCGGCAATTCACTGGCTATGGCTGCAGGCATAGCAGCATTAAACTCTATAGTTGCCCAAAATCTTGCTCAGCAAGCCAGGGAAAAAGGGGAATACTTTATGAACAGGCTTGCAAAACTTATGGCTAAATATGATATGATTAAAGACTTGCGGGGCAGGGGGTTGCTGATTGGGCTGGAATTCAAGGAACCCGTAGGTGGTGTTCTGGATAAACTAACCCTGGGCAAAGTGAACCGGCTGGCCGGGGAATATTTCGGTTCTCTGGTAGCAGGTGAGCTAATGAATAAGTACCGCATCATTACGGCCTATACCCTCAACAATCCCAATGTTATCCGTTTAGAACCCCCTCTCACCGTAAGCTATGAGGCCCTGGACAGGGTGATTGCAGCCCTGGAAGAAATATTGGGTCACAGCGGTTTTACCGGCGTAATGTTAAGCAGTGTACGTACTGCTGTTACTACGGTGTTTAAGCGGTAACAAAAAACAGACCATTCTCAGGTCTGTTTTTCCTTTTGGCCGTAAACACCGAGTTTTTCCTTAAACCAGGCAGCATGCAAGCCCTCGTCGATGAGGTTATACTGCAGAGTTTTGATAAGGTGACCGGGATATTTTGTATTGCTGAGTTTATTTATTAGATTCCGGTAATCCTCCATGGCCCTTTGCTCCAATAAGATGTTGATGTTCAGGACATGTTTTGCGCCAGACAGGGAGAAGATTGTTCCTGCCACTTTTCCCACAATGGGAGCCAGGACATCACCCAGTTTACCAGGTTGGCTGCCCAGTTCGTGAATGGCATTGGCTATGTTATCTACGTGCTGCTGTTCAATGATAGCAATACGCTCAAAAGCTATGCATATTTCCTGATCATTTAGGGACTTACTCTGTGCAGTGTATAAATCAACCTGGTTGAGTTCCAGGTTATAAAACCAGTTTAATCTGGCTAAAAGTTCTTCTTTATTCATAAATCACCTGAAAGAATGTTTTTTAAGTATTTACCCAATGCATTTCAATTATTCCAAAATGATGTTTTTTTATACATGGAGTTTTTATGAAGGATACATAACTTATTAGACGATTATTTAAATTAGATATATAGATATTAGAAGTGCTATCCAACGAAGCTTTGGCCGAGCTTATGCTCTGCCGGGGGGACTGGAGGATACCCAAGCAGTACTCAGGTTTATTAAAGAAGAACTATCCCCTGACTGTCTGGTTAACTTAATGGACCAGTATTATCCTGCCTATGAGGCCATTAAAATTAAAATTATGAAGAAATTGCAAGAACCTTATCCCGTCGGGAATTCCAGGAAGCCCACGATTATGCTAAGAAACTGGGGTTGAGGCTGACAAGACGAATATAGGAGACAATTGAATTTTGTGGTACAATTTAATCTAAACAAACTTTAGGCATTTTCTAAAACAATATTTCATGCAAGGAGGAATTGCAATATATATGAAGACAATGGAGTTAGAACAGGAGAACAAAAAAGAAAAGGAGGAAGGTGGACCGGTTAATCTCTCCCAGCCTTCCAATTTTATTAAAAATATTATTAATGAAGATTTAAAAATGAATAAAAATGACGGTCGTGTCCATACCCGTTTTCCTCCCGAGCCCAACGGCTACCTGCATATCGGACATGCCAAATCCATCTGTTTAAACTTTGGTTTGGCTAAAGAGTACGGTGGGCTGTGTAACTTAAGGTTTGATGATACCAACCCTAGCAAAGAGGAAGTAGAGTTTGTCGAAGCAATCCAAGAGGATGTAAAATGGTTGGGGTTTGACTGGGGAGACCGGATGTTCTACGCTTCCGATTATTTTGAAGAGCTTTACCAGTTTGCTGTCAAACTGATTAAGGCGGGCAAGGCCTATGTTTGTGATTTGAGCCCCCAGGAGATAAAAGAGTACCGGGGTACTCTTACTGAGCCAGGGAAAGAAAGCCCCTATCGCAACCGTTCCGTGGAAGAGAATCTGGATTTGTTTGAACGCATGAGAAAAGGGGAGTTCCCAGACGGTTCCCGTGTCCTGCGGGCTAAAATAGATATGGCCTCACCCAACCTGAACATGCGGGATCCTGTGCTTTACCGCATTATGCGGGCCACACACCACAGGACCGGGGATAAATGGTGTATTTATCCCATGTATGATTACGCCCATCCTCTCTCTGATGCTTTAGAGGGTATTACCCATTCCATTTGCACCCTGGAGTTCGAGGACCACCGGCCACTTTATGACTGGGTTATTGATAATTGTATCCCGGACAGCCGTCTGAAAAGCCGCCCGCAACAAATTGAATTTGCCCGGCTAAATCTTACCAATACTATTATGAGTAAACGATACTTGCGGCAACTGGTGGAAGAAGGATATGTAAAAGGCTGGGATGACCCGCGGATGCCTACCATCTCCGGTTTAAGGAGGCGAGGCTATACGCCCGAAGCGATCCGGGATTTTTGTGACCGCATAGGCGTGGCCAAGAGCAACAGTACCGTGGATATAGCCCTTCTGGAACACTGCATTAGGGAAGATTTGAACTTCAAGGCTCCCCGGGTGATGGCAGTGCTGCGTCCCTTGAAGGTGCTTATCACCAACTATCCTGAGGATCTGGTGGAAGAAATGGAAGCCGAAAACAATCCGGAAAAGCCGGAAATGGGCACACGGAAAATCCCCTTTTCCCGGGTAATATATATAGAACAAGAGGATTTCATGGAGAATCCGCCCAAGAAATTCTTCCGCCTGGCTCCCGGACAGGAAGTTCGTCTCAAACACGCCTACGTAATCAAATGCGAGGAAGTGATTAAGGACGAAAAAGCCGGGGAAGTCATAGAACTGCGCTGTACCTATGATCCTGCTACACGAAGCGGTGCAGATACCAGTGGCCGTAAAGTGAAGGGTACGCTACACTGGGTCTCTGCTGCCCATGCCCTCCGGGCAGAAGTGCGCCTCTATGAACACCTGCTGTTGGCAGATGATGCGGAAGAAGATGAGGAAAACACTGACTGGAAGGCGAAATTAAACCCAAACTCCCTGGTGACACTCACCAACTGTCTGGTGGAACCCGGCTTAGCCGGTGCTGCTCCAGGGAGCCGCTACCAGTTTATGAGACAGGGATATTTCTGTGTGGACCCTGATTCCACTGAGGAAAAACTGGTCTTTAATAGAATTGTGGGGCTGCGAGATTCCTGGGCCAAAATAGAAAAGGCATAAGTATTGAAGGACTGAGTCTTTTAAGGGCACAGTCCTTAGTCTATTTGAGGAAAATATCTCGAGCCTTGTCCAGCGTATTTTTCAATATATACATGTACAATCGTAATAAAAGGTCTTTTACCGTAGATAAAGAAACAGTTCTAGAGCATTTCATTAATCCTAAATAATACCGGTTCAGATCCATCTGATGAAATTATCAATACAGAAGTTTCTAGAGAAATTAGGCAGGCTATAAGCCAGCTAACACCACCTATGAATCAAATAATTATCTTGAAATACTACTGGGAATTGAAAGATAATGAAATTGCCGAAATGTTGGATATTCCGATAGGCACAGTTAAATCAAATTGCCATCAATTAATAAAGACTATTTAAATATAGTTAGGAGGGCAGGCCGATGAAAAAGGAACTTTCGCACCTGGACTATAAGGAACTTTTGGAAGAAGCGGGATTGCAGCAGATACAGGAACAAGTAAGTAAAGTTACGGGCCTTGCAGCTCTAGTTACAGACCCGAGCGGTAAGCCGATTACCAGGATAAGTAATCTTTGCCCTTTCTGTGCCATAATCAATAATACGGACCCGGGTCATGCGCGTTGTAAGGGTTCCCGGATTGAAACGGCAAAGGCCGTTACTAAATCCGGGCAACCCGCGTTGCGGTTGTGTCATGCCGGTCTGGCACTTATTGCTCTCCCGATCAAAATAAAAAACGAGACTGTAGCCGTCGTGATAGGGGAGAACGTAAGCCTGGAACCGTTGCATCTGGAGATTGTGCCGGAACTGGCAAGAGAACTAGGCCTTAATGGAAAGGAACTTATGGAAGCTGCCCGGAGGGTACCGGTATGGACGGAAGAGCGTCTCCGGGAGGCAGTCGAACCTTTTCATACCTTCACGGATACTCTTTCCCGGCTTTTGTATTCGAAGCAAGAGTTGCAGGAAAAGACTGAAAAGCTTGCGGCCTTGTTCGAGTTCAGCCAGGTTGTTTCATCAAGCCTTCGTATATCAGAAGTAGCCCAAAAGGCCCTGGAACTCGTCCTCGGGCTGACCGGTGCCACCAGCGGGTCGGTGGTCATGCTTGCCGGGGGAACCCCCGAATCCACTGAAGTTGCTGCTACTGTAGAATCGAGCAAAGAGTTCCGGGTGGTTCCCGAAAAAGAGGTCATTGAAGCGGTAACGCGCGAAGGAAGTGAGTTGCGATTTGACAGCCATCCGGAAGGCAACACAGTGGAGGAGAAGCGGCCAGCCCTTTCCATGCCCCTCAAGGTCGGGGATAAAATAACACGGGTGTTGACACTGTCCGGCAAACCTAAGGGCGCAGGGTTCGGCGAAGACGAAGCTCGCTTTTTAAGCGTCCTTGGTACAAGCCTTGCCCTGGCCCTGGAGAACGCTCGCCTTTTCCGGAATCTGGAGGAAAACGCAGCGATGCTTAAGCAACTTATTGAGGTGGGGCAACTGGTATCTTCCAGTTTAGAAGCGGACGTGCTCATGGGATATGCGCTGCAAAGCCTGAAAGAAGTCCTGGGTGCGAAGTGGTGTGTGCTGAGGCTGCTTGACGAGGAGACGGGCGAACTGGTGCTGAAAGCGAGCCTGGGCATGAGCAAGGACTTGCAGGCAGAGGTTGAGCGAGTGCGAGCAGAAGGCACAATCTTGGGTGAGGTGCTGAAAACGGCGCAGCCGCAGTTCGTGGAAGATTTGGCAAAGTGCGCTCCCTCTTTGCGCCTGCCATATTATAGCAAAGAGATACGTTCGGTTGCCGTGGTTCCCGTACTGGCCAGGGGAAAGGTACTGGGTACACTGAAAGCATATTCGTCCTCTCCGCATCGTTGGAAGGAAGAAGAAGTCGGTTACCTGGCGACCATCGCAAGCCAGACCGGGCTGGCTCTGGAGAACGCCCGGCTTTACTCGTCGCTGCGGGATTATTATTTGAGTGCCGTGCAGGCGTTGGCGGCGGCATTGGAGGCCAAGGACGTTTACACGCGGGGTCATTCCGTGCGGGTGGCGAATTGGGCGCGGGCGTGTGCCCGCGTGCTGGGGCTTGGCGCCCAAGAACAGGAACAGGTCTACCTGGCTGGGCTTTTACACGATTTGGGCAAGATTGGCGTGCGGGAAGACATTCTTCTCAAACCGGGACCTCTCACTGAGGAAGAAAGAAAGGAGATGCAGAGCCACCCTGTTGTGGGGGCCAGGATTCTGGAGCCCGCCAGATTTCCGGCGACGGTCATTGCAGCCGTACGGCACCACCACGAGGACTATGGCGGCGGTGGTTATCCCGCCGGCCTGGTTGGGGAAGAGATTCCGCTGCTGGCGCGTATTATCCGCGTGGTCGATACTTACGATGCCATGATGTCCGCCAGGCCATACCGGCAGCCGCTTACTCAACGGCAGGCGCAGGAGGAATTAAGGCGATGGGCGGGCCGTCAGTTTGACCCGCGTGTGGTGGAGGCTTTCCTTCGAATTCCGGAAGATGAAATGGAAGAAATTTCCTGGGGGGGGGTGGATACCCTAATGGAACTTTTTGTAGAAGTGCTCTCGCAGATAATCCGTCCCCGTGGAAATTTTCAAACAGCAAGGTATAACTGATTTGAATCTATGTTTTTATCTGAGGAGGATTGTTATGAGCGAATTCAAAAAGGAGCGGATCGAGCACTATGAAACTTTGCTGAGGGAGATATGGATTGCGTCCGCGAAGTACCTTGGGATGGTTTCTGTAAATCTTCTTATAGAAAGGGTTGTGTGGGAAGTTTCGCTGGAGTATAAGGAAATAGAACTCCTGCAGTACGACCAGAATGGGATATCGTGCACAAGGATAGCAGCCTGGATTGTACTCGGTTTGCTGGACACGCAGAAAGGTTGTTATAATAGAACCTA
>CAZWTM010000074.1:0-11911 GCA_964637385.1 uncultured Peptococcaceae bacterium | reverse complement strand
CTCCCGTTGTTTTTATTCTAGACCTTTTATTATCTTAAGGACCTCTTCTTTCTCAAGACCAATTGCAACTAAATTATAATTAACCCCGTTTTGCTTCCACATGGCCTGAAAACCTTTTTCATCACTGATTAAAATCACTTCTATGTTTTCATCAATTGAAAGATTTTCTATTTTGGCATTGTTAGGTACATACCTATTTTTTATCTCTTCCGGTATGCCATTCTCCTGTTTTAAAATAATAAACTTATTATTATTCTGAAATGTTATAGTTACCAAAGCTATAGTATCCGCTGTAGATTGTAGAGAAACCTTAGGGTTTGAGGTAAATCCTTCCGGTAGATAGGTAGGATACTTTAATTGAAAAGTAATCATAGCCTTTGCTTCTTCAAAATTAAGGTCATTATATTTACCTGGCTTTATACTAGGATTGGTTTTTTCCGTAATAATTGTCTCTCCTGATCCGTTCTTAGAAAACCATTTAAAGAACTCATATTTAAAGCCAATTACCTCTTTCGGCATTGCTACAGTAGTTATGATTAACACCAATGCCGATACCAGGGCAAGTTTATAATATTTAGAATATCTGTTCTTATGGGCAGAAGTTTTATCGCTGTCCTGTTTACTAATTCTTTTCTCAAAATCTTGCCATGATTTTTCAGTGTCTACTGGGACAGGAGCATCTATCATAGCTTTTAAATTAGCAGAAATAAGTCTGTCTAATTCCTTATCATTCATTTTGCGCCCTCCTTTATTAGCTGTACATAATCTTTATTAATTGAGGGAAAAGTTCTAGTCTAAAATACCTTGCGTTTCGATGGATACAATTTTCTTATTACGATTGTATATATTAATAGATATTTTAGTAGCTATAGAGGCAACCCAAGCACCGAATTTAGAGGGATCTTTTAAAGTATCAATACTCTCATAAGCCCTTGTAAAAGCCTCTTGAGCAGCTTCTTCTGCTAAAGCTTGATTTTTTAATATCATGAGACAAGCGGAATATACCTTTTTGTGGTAAGTAATATATAAGACCTTGAAATGGGAAGTCATGTAATCACCTACTAGTCACTTTTATTCTTTTATTTCCATAACAATATAAATATTTCCTGCTTAAAAAGGCCTAAATCGATACAAAGTTGTTGTTTTTTTACATCTTTCTTAGCCTTTTCCCGTTAACTCCCACAAGTAAGCCAGGTGATAGATTTATAAATAGTCCAGTATAAACCTATATTGCCGGAAAATAGAATGAACCCTTCCATTCAGGAAGGGCTCTTCACAACTTGATTCTAAACACTCTTTTACCGTTTTCTTTCGTGGCTTCGGCTACTTTCTCCACGGGTATCCCTTTGATTTGGGCAATCATTTCCGCCATTTTGGCCACATATAAGGGCTCGTTACGCTTCCCCCGGTAAGGTACAGGCGCCAGGTAAGGACAGTCTGTTTCTATTAAGAGATAATCCAGGGGCACCTCTTTAGCCACTTCTTTGGGCTTCTGGGCATTATGGAAAGTTACAGGGCCCGCCAGGGAGATATAAAAGCCCAGTTTCATAACTTCCCGGGCCATGGGCCAGGACCCCGAATAACAGTGGAAGATTCCTCCCACTTCTTTAGCGCCTTCTTCCTTGACAATGTTCAGGATGTCCTGGTGGGCATCCCGGTCGTGGATAATAATGGGGAGTTTAAGTTCCTTGGCCAGGGCAATCTGCTTCCGAAACACCTCTTTCTGTACCTCATGAGGGGAATGGTTCCAGTAATAATCAAGCCCCATTTCTCCTAAAGCTACGATTTTGGGATGCTGGGCCATCCTCTTTAATTCGGTAAGGGTACGGTCATCCCCATCCTTGGCATCATGGGGATGGAGCCCCACCGAACCGTAAATAAAATCATATTTTTCCACTAAGGCTAAGGTGCGTTTGGCAGAAGTCAGATTATAACCCACATTGACGATTAATTCCACCCCGCCGTCTTTCGCCCGTTGAATGACTTCTTCCCTGTCTTGTGCAAACTGTTTATCGTCTAAATGGGCATGAGTATCGAATAACATGAGAGCCTCCTAACTGGCACGATCATCGTAAAACATGAACCGTGAACCGTAAACCGTGAACAGTGGATAACATGCAGCGAAAGTTTATCGCTACCCGCCACCCGCTACCCGTAAAACAATATTCTTAGTCGGAAATCGGGAGTCGGGAAACGGGGAGCGCCATATTACTACCTACCACCTACCACCAACTACCAACTATCAACTAACAACTACTTCACCTTGCTGCCGCTGGGCAGGTCCTTGGCAACGGTTAGGACTTCCAGGGTATCTTCATGGGAAGCTGCCAGGATCATCCCCTGGGAAACGATGCCCCGCAGTTTGGCCGGCTTCAGGTTAGCTACAATAATGACTTTCTTTCCTACCAGTTCCTCGGGAGCGTAATGCTTGGCAATACCTGACACGATGGTACGGGTTTCTTCCCCTATTTTAATCTCCAATTTTAGAAGTTTATCGGCCTTCTCTACTTTTTCCGCTGTCAGGACTTCTGCCACCCTTAAGTCTATTTTGGCGAAATCCTCGATGGAAATTTCCTCAACGGGAGCAGGCTGTGGGGCCGCTGCCGGTTTTTCTTCGGACACAGGATTTTTCACTTGTTCCATGTCACTACTCTCCTTTATCTCAATGCGCGGAAAGAGGGCTTCACCCCTGGTTACCTTTGTACCTGGTTTTGTCTTGCCCCAGACTAGAGCAGACCAAAGTGTGTTTTCCTCAGGGTCCACTCCCAATTGACCCCAAACCTTTTCAGGCAAGGTAGGCATAACCGGCGTTACCATCACGGTGACAAGACGGATGGTCTCTACCAAATTATAGAGTACTGTTCCCAGACGCTCCTTCTTTTCAGGGTCTTTGGCCAGGACCCAGGGCATGGTCTCGTCAATATATTTGTTGGCTCTGTTGACAGCCCGCCAGATACTGGCCAGGGCATTGGCAAAATCCATCCGGTCCAGATAAGCCGTGGTATCCAGAATGACCTGTTTCACCGTCTGGATGAGTTCCTGGTCATAATCTCCCTCCTGCTGAGGCGCCGGGATTACTCCGCCAAAATATTTCTCGATCATGGCTACGGTACGGGAAACCAGGTTACCATAATCGTTGGCTAAATCCGTGTTAGTTCTCTGGATCAGGGCATCCTCCGAGTAATAACCGTCGGCGCCCAGGGGAATTTCCCTTAACAAGAAGTAGCGAATAGCATTGACCCCATATTTGCTGATCAAGACCAGGGGATCAACCACATTGCCCTTGGATTTGGACATTTTCCCCGACTCTAAAAGGAGCCAGCCATGGCCGATAACCTGCTTGGGCAGGGGTAAGCCGGCAGCCATAAGAATCGTGGGCCAGATCACGGTATGAAAGCGGACAATATCCTTACCTACCAGGTGAATATCGGCAGGCCAGTACTTATGGTACAGCTCATCGTTATCACTGCCCCAGCCCAAAGCAGAAATATAGTTGGTCAGGGCATCAAACCACACATAGATGACATGTTTCTCGTTAATAGGTACCGGGATACCCCAGTTAAAGGTAGTGCGGGAAACACAAAGGTCTTCCAGGCCGCTCTTAATAAAATTAATCATTTCATTACGGCGTGAAGCAGGCTGGATGAAATGGGGGTTTTCTTCGATATGTTTCAACAGCCTGTCCTGATATTTTGACATCCGGAAGAAATAGCTTTCTTCCTTCACCAGTTCAACAGGGCGCTGGCAGTCTGGACAGATTCTCTCTTCCCCCACCTGGCGTTCCGTAAAGAAGGCTTCACAGGGTGTACAGTACCATCCTTCATATTCGGAACGATAAATATCTCCCTGATCATATATTTGTTTGAAAATCTTTTGGACAGCTTTCTTGTGTCTTTCTTCCGTAGTCCTGATAAAGTCATCGTTCGAGACATGAAGTTCCCGCCAGAGATGTTTAAAGCCTACTACAATCTCATCTACGTACTGGAGAGGTTCTTTACCCACACTCTTGGCTGTTCTCTCTATTTTCTGGCCATGTTCGTCAGAACCTGTGAGAAAATAAGTATCATAGCCCTGCATCCGCTTGTAACGGGTCATGGCGTCTGCCATCACTGTAGTCAGTGCATGACCAATATGTAACTTGGCACTGGGGTAATAGATAGGTGTGGTGATATAGAATGTCTTCTTCTCCATAAAAAACCTCCTTGAAAAAAATAAAAGCCTCCACCCTTCCAGGGACGAGAGGCTTAGCCTACCGTGGTACCACCCTGCTTTAGCTAAAAAATAGCCCTCAGCAAGTCACAACGACTTTGGCGTTATAACGTACGCTCCACGTCAGAAAGCCGGCTCCAGGCTCATCTTCAATATTTCTCCCTGTGGACTTCCACCCTGCTCCACTCGCTGTAAAGGAGTTTAATACCTACTCTTCCCTTCATCCCGTTTCCCTTTATTAAATTAGTTTTCCTGGTATAGGGAAAGACTATACAATCCCTGTACAGGAAAGATAATATTTTCCTGTACAAAAAGTATATGAATCTAATCATTAGTTGTCAAGTAATCCCTTTGACATGCCATCTACTAAATATTCGACAAAAACATACAATGGGAATATCTCTCCCAATAATTGTAAAACCAAGAGAATTAGTCTTTATAATATTATGAAAAAATTGTAAATCACGTATTGACTTATAATGGAATAATTGTTATGATTTAGTCGTAGTTATTTGTCGAATCTTGGGAGAGAAAGGAGTTGTATGCATGAAATCCACAGGTATTGTCAGAAAAGTGGACGAGCTTGGTAGAGTTGTTATACCTATTGAATTAAGAAGAACTTTAGGTATAGACGAAAAAGATGCCCTGGAGATTTATGTGGACCAGGAAAAAATCATCCTCAAGAAATATGAGCCCGCCTGTGTATTCTGCGGCAGTGCCGATGATGTCCAGAACTTCCGCGGAAAATTGGTCTGCAAGGAATGTGCACAAGCCATGGCAGCCAATGCTTAATCCAGGATTAAGGCGCAGTAACCAACTGCGCCTTTTATTTTTTCTTAGGAACCCTCCATGTAGCTACCCGATAATATATTTCGGGCATCGGGAAACGGGAGTCGGGGAGCGTTGGTTAATAGTCCTCCACCATTACTCGCCGGTACAGCTCTCGTTTAGGAATTCCTGAAAGACGGGCCGCTTCTTTTACCGCCTCTTTTTTACTCATTCCTTTATTCACCAGCTCCCTGAAACTGGCCTCCGCTTCCTCCCAGGAAAGTTCTTTAGCCTCCTTCCCTTGATTTCCTTCAATAATTAGGGTTATTTCTCCTTTGGGGGGTTTATCCTCAAATACAGCTAATACCTGGCTGATAGTTCCCCGTTGATACTCTTCATATAACTTAGTCAATTCCCGGGCCACGCAGCACTGCCTGTTCCCCCAGTTTTCCCGAATAATCATTAATGTATCCCGCAGGCGGTGGGGGCTCTCATAAAAAATCATGGTCCGTGTTTCCTGCCCCAAACTTTCTAAGAGCTTTCTTTTCTCTTTATTTTCCCGGGGGAAAAAGCCGCAAAAAACAAACCCTGTCGTATCTAAACCCGAGGCTACCAGCCCTGTCAGTACCGCCGAGGGACCGGGAACAACAGTTAAAGGTACCTGGTAGTTGATGCATGCTTTGATTAATTCTGCTCCCGGGTCAGAAATACCCGGCATGCCGGCATCAGAAACCAGGGCAATATTCTTGCCATTTAAAAGCTCTTGGATAATAAACGGCCCCTTCACTGCCTTGTTATGTTCAAAATAACTGGTGACGGGTTTTTTTATGCCGTAGTGATTTAAAAGCTTATTCGTCTGGCGGGTATCTTCTGCTGCAATTAAATCCACGCTTTTTAAGGTTTCTAAAGCACGCAGCGTAATATCACCTAAATTGCCAATGGGCGTACCAACAATAAAAAGGGTACCACAGGTACTACGCTCCACCCTTTCCTTCCTCCTTACCATACCATCTTAAAATTTCCGGTGTATACTGGCCAGGTGCCTCATAAACCACCAGGGGGGGCAAAACTTTTAATTCAGGAGGAGCGCTTTTCCGGGCTTCCAATAACACATGCTGGGCGCACTTTCCCAGATAGGGATGGACCAGCCGCACTCTACGGGGCTCCAGCTGGTACCGGCGCAGGAGGCTTATGATGTCTATAAGCCGGTCAGCACGATGGATCAGGGCAAAACGTCCCTGGTAGTTCAAGAGCTTACTGGCACTGGCAATACAATCTTCTAAAGAGCAGGAAATCTCATGACGGGAAAGGGCCTTCGTCTCTGCAGGACTGGGACGTCCTTCCGCCACAGACCAGTAGGGAGGGTTAACTGTCACCAGAGTGTACTGACCGCCCCCAATGACCCTATGAATATTGCGGATATCTCCCTCTAGGATTTCTATCGTCTCTTCCAGTTTATTCAGTTTTACTGAACGAAAGGCCATTTCCGCCATCTTGGTCTGAATTTCTACCCCGATAATCTTCAACTTCTTGGCCCTGGTACTAAGGATCAAAGGAATGATTCCCGTACCGGTCCCCAAATCAACAATCCGGTCTCCTTCTTTAACCGTAGCAAAATGGGATAGCAACACAGAATCCAGGGTAAAACGAAAACCCTTGGCCTTTTGAATAATGCGTAAACCCTGGATCAAGAGATCATCCAGGGTTTCATCAGGAAAAATCCTTACCTCATCCATAAACAACAATCCTAGATTTTACGCAAGAAGCCCATACAGAAGAGACAATCACCTTTACGGGCCTGTCCAAAATGGAGATGGCAGATATGAAATCCTTCATGGTAAAGCCTGGCCAGATTATCATAACCTTCCCCCTGGATCTTTTTGGCATTGGCTTCCACCTGGGCTGTATGCTCGTCCGTAAAGCTGCAGAGCTCTCGCCGCAGCCGTTCGTTCTCCTCCTCAAGGGCATAGGCATGCATCTTTAAGGTAGTTACTTCATTTAGCATGTTTTGTAACTGCTGTTCCAGTTCAATAAGCCGTTCTGTAATCTTCATCGCTAATACCTCCTGAAAATGAGGTCCCCAAACTTCCCTTAATCATCTAATAAATCATAATTCTCGCATTCATCTTCGGGTATGACCTCGGGCAAAACAGGGACATTACCCTCTTTGCCGCATTTTTTACCACATTCATACCCCTCACTTTCGAATTTAAGACAACACATCAAACGACCGCAAATACCCGAGATTTTGGTGGGATTGAGAGACAAGTTCTGGTCCTTAGCCATACGAATAGAGACAGGTTCAAAATCTCCCAGGAAAGAAGCACAGCACAAAACGCGGCCGCAGGAACCAATCCCGCCTAACATTTTGGCTTCATCACGGACCCCAATTTGGCGTAATTCAATCCGGGTCCGGAAAATGGCCGCCAGGTCTTTAACCAATTCCCGGAAATCCACCCGTCCCTCGGCAGTAAAGTAAAAAATAACTTTACTCCCGTCAAAGGTATACTCCACATCCACCAGCTTCATAGGCAGCTGGTGCTCTTTAATTTTACTGTTACAAATCTGCATGGCTTCTTTTTCTTTTTTATTGTTAATCTCCATTTGCACCCGGTCTTCCGGTGTAGCCAGACGCAGGACTTTTTTGAGAGGGAGGACCACCTGATCCTCGGGGACATCACGTATGCCAATGACAGCTTTACCAAATTCCAGTCCCCGCGCTGTCTCTACCACTACATCGGTGCCAACGGGAACCTGGAACTCACCGGGATCAAAATAATATATTTTACCTGCTGATTTGAAGCGTATACCAACTACTCTAACCAATAGCGTCAAGCCGCCTTTCTTTGCGTTCTATATTTCTTAATTTTATCAATAACATTTCCAGAACCAAGCGTAAATTTACGTTATGTTTCAGATAGAGAGGAACCTTATTGATTTCTTCTAAAATGGCCATGCAAATACGCGGGTTACTCTCTCTTTCCAGAAAATCATCAGTCCCCCATAAAAGCTCTTCTTTACCCGTGGTGCAGCGGACCAGTTTGTCCCTGTACATGCTGGCAATGAGCTCTAGGGTTACCTCTAACATCTCTCGATCTTTTTCCAGGGATTCGGCCCAGGCAAAAATCTCCCGGTACCCTGCCCTTTTTAAGTCACCAATGAAATGGCTGATGTTTAATAACAACTGCTGGTAGTCTATTCTTTCCAATAGTTTAAGGGTTTTACCCACAGACCCCTGACCCAGGCTTAAGGGTATTTTTGCAGCCACTCCCTGTTCAGCCAAAATTTCGCTAATAACCCCTTGGTCTAAAGGGCTGAACTGAATATGCAGGCACCTGGAACGAATGGTATGAGGTAGATTTTGCAGCTCCTGGGCCAGTAAAATAAAAATGGTTTTTTCCGGTGGTTCCTCCAGCACTTTTAAAAGGCCGTTAGCCGCTTCTATAGTTAATAACTGGGCATCATGAATAATGATGACCTTAAACCTGCCTTCGTAAGATTTGAGATAAACCTTACTTTGTAAGTTACGGATCTGGGAGATTTTTAAAGAAGTTCCGTCCGGAAAAACCTCCTGGATATCCGGATGATTGCCGGAATAAGCTTTGCGGCAGTCGCTGCATATTTCGCAAGGTTCCCCCTCCAGGGGATTTTCACAGGTGAGGGCCCTGGCAAAAATGCGGGCCGTTTTCGCTTTGCCTATTCCCTCGGGTCCATAAAACAAATAGGCATGGGAGATGCGCCCTGTGGTAAGCCCAGCTTTTAACTGGGCAACTGCCCTTTTTTGTCCTTTTATTTCCTTAAAACCCATGCTTTAACTCCGTTTCTAAGAATATAAATCCACTAAAAGACCACGAATATGGTCCATTTTTTCCAGTATTTTCAGGGGCTCCTTCTGCTCCGCCAAAACCAGACGGGACAACTCCTCTAATTCCCCATTTATCATCTCGATTCTCTGGTAGACTTTGGGATGCCCCTGCCTGGTCCAACCCGTTTCTTCTTTTAAATCATAGACCTTACCAAGGGTATTATAGAGAAATTTTTTCAAAGTCTCTTTATAGAGTTTCAAGTCATAAACGGAAAAATTCTTGGCCAGGCGCTGCCCAACCTCGTCTAATTTCTTCAGGATTTCCTCGAGAGCGGGCTGCCAGTCAGGACCGCTGTAATGGTGTAATAAATCGGGAAATTCAGTGCCGTGAATCCCCCGGGTTTCCCTTCTTCCTACAACTTGGGACGAAGCAATAAGGGTTTTAGGCTTTTGCTCATTTTTAATCCGCATATCCTTACACCTTAAGATATTTCTCTATATCTAAAACAAAGATGGTAGCCCCACCGTGAGGGACTTCTACACTATATGGCACATATGCTTCTCCGGGCCCAGATAAAGGGGCAATAGGTGTCATAATCTTTTGGCGGGAACGGCAAACGCTCTTAATGATAGCCAGCACATTCTCAACCTTCTCTTCTTCGATGCCCATAAACAGGGTTGTATTTCCTTCTTTAAGGAACCCTCCGGTACTGGCCAGTTTGGTGGCACGGTAACCTTGCTCTATGAGCTGATCCAGCAGGAGAGAGGCATCTTTATCACTAACCACAGCAATAACCAGTTTCATCCTATTCCCTTCCTTTCTTCTCCGGAGGCCAATTTTCCCGGACCACCGGGATCTTATCATCTGCCGTCAATCCCTGTACAGGGAATTTATTTTTAATCACCCATTCCAAATAACCTAATAAGTCCTTACTAATTACCTGCCCGGGCCAGATAAGAGGAATACCAGGCGGATACACCGTAAGGGGGACTCCGGCAATTCTCCCTAAAGCTTCCCTCAAGGGCAGGTCTTCTTTAGGTGCCCAGTAAACCTGACGGGGCGTTAATTGTAATTCTATTTCTCCTGCTAATATTTTCCCGGGATGCTCCCAGGGCGTCAAGGCCCGGGTTTTACCATACCTGGGGACCATCTCTTTTAGGGCTGTTACAATCTTTCTGGTATCTTGGAGCTCATGCCCTATGGTAAGTAAAAAGAGAACATAGTAATAGCTGGCGAGCTCCACCACAATACCATAATCCTCCTGCAGGATACGGGCCAATTCCCAGCCTGTCATTCCCAGTTCTCTCGAAGACAAGAGGATTTTTGTAGGATCGTGATACCAGGCTGGATTTACTTCTTCATCAATTAAGCGAAAGCCTGGTAGTTTTCGTAAGTTTGATCGTAGCTCCTCCGCCATTTCCCAAGTCCTCTTGATAAGGACTTTCCCTTCCTGGGACATTTGGGCCTGCACACTATCCAAAGAAGCCATTAATAAATAGGAAGGACTGGTGGTTTGCAGCACATTTAAAGCCGCTCCCACCCCGGCAGCCAGTTTACTGTTATTCACGTGAAGCATACTGGCCTGGGTAAGGGCACCTAAGGTTTTGTGGGTGCTCTGGATAACCAAATCGGCCTTGGCCCTTTGGGCAGAAAGGGGTAAATTATCCTGAAAATATAAATGGGCTCCGTGGGCTTCATCGGCGATGAAAACCACCTTTTTTTTTCGAAAAAAGTCCACCCATTGGTTAATATTACATCCAAAGCCTTCATACGTAGGCTGAACGCCGACAAAAGCCTCTACATCGGGATATTGGACCAGAAAATTAACTATACTTTCGCCCTCTACTCCTAAAGGGATCCCCCATTCCTTATCAATAACCACCGGGGCCACCAGAGGTACACCACCACTTAAAACCAGCCCATTTACTACGGAAATATGAGCGTTTCGTGGAATGATGACCCTTTTTCCAGGGGCAAAGGCAAGGAGGCAAGCCTGCAAGCCTACAGTAGACCCATTGACTAAAAAAAATGTCTCTTGAGAACCAAACAGTTTAGCTGCCAGCTCTTGAGCAGCCTTGATGCACCCGGCAGGCTTTTTTAAATTGTCCAGGCCCGGCAGCTCCGTTAAATCCATTTTAAAAATTTCTTTGGCTAATTCTTTAAAACCTGTATAAACACTCTTCCCTTGCTGATGTCCAGGTGTATGAAAACCTGTGTAAGATTTTTCTCCATACCTTTTTATAGTTTCTAATAACGGCGCAATCTTCAATCAATCTCAACCCGTTAAATCAAAATTATTACTATTGATCAATTTTATCATAAGTTCCTATAATCTTCTAGGAACAAACATTAATCATAATTCTGCGCCAGGGAAAACTAAATACAGAGAAAGGAGCAATGCTAAAATGACTTTGAGAAAAAAAGATCCCGTGGTAAATGCAGCTGCTCTCTCCAAAAAATATAAGTGTGATGTGAAGAAAATTATTCAAGCCTGGAAAAAAGAAAAAAGTGATTTCGAAATATCTCAAGCCCTGGGTATCGATATGCTAAAGATTTTACAAATTAGACAAGAAATATCTTATCTACACGAAAAAGAAAGACACCGGCATTTAAAGAAGAATCGTACAGGAACCTTTACCATTACGCATAAAACCTGGTAGACAACTACCAGGTTTTATTTTTAAAGAGTATGTGCCGCAATTTGGCAATGGTAAGCATATATTCATCATGTTTCTCCGGTTTGATATTGATTAACTCTTTTTCGCATGCTTCACAAATAAATATCCCTTTGAGAAAAAAGCCACTCTTAATACCTTCTTTGGGTACCTGGTTACAGAGATAACAGACTGGTAGCACCTTATGTCCCGCAAGTCTAAGGCTTTGTAGTCTTATTTTTTCTGCATTTTCCATGTTATGATTCATATTGCTGCCCCCAAAAATTACGTCTTTATCTATACATATTCTTAGCCACTTGTCTTGGTTCTAATCATCACCCTGTCTGCCCAAAGGTAAATTTTAGGTGTACCAACATAAGGGCGCAAAAGAAAACCGCAGCATAGCTGCGGTTTTCTATATCCTGGCAACGACATACTCTCCCAGGCGAAATCGCCAAGTACCATCTGCGCTGA
>CAZWTM010000073.1:0-12103 GCA_964637385.1 uncultured Peptococcaceae bacterium | reverse complement strand
ACAGGAAATATCCTTAAATGACATTGTGGAGTCAATGCAGCTCATCTTAGAGTCAAACACACTGCCCAAGGGGATTAAAGTGCATTATCAGCTGGCAAAAAATGCGGAAATGATACGGGTTGACCAAAATCAGGTCAAGCAGGTGATTCTGAATATTGTGCAAAATGCCATTGATGCCCTGATGGATACACCCGATCCTGAAATAAGAATAATTACTGGCAGAAACCCTTCCCTGGGGGAATGCTTTATAACCATCCATAACAACGGGAAAAGCATGACAGAAGAGGAAAAACGTTTAGCTGGAACTCCCTTTTTTACTACAAAAAGCAAGGGGACAGGGCTGGGCTTAAGTGTCTGTCAGCAAATCATAAAAGAACATGGCGGCAGGTTAGATTTTATCAGTGAACCTAATCAGGGGACAGCTTTTACCCTGTTTTTCCCCTGTTATACGATGGCTTGACCTGAAAAAAGAAGGGCAGAAAGGACAGGACCCTGGAAGAGGATCCTGTCCTTTCTGGGACCAAAAGAAAATGGGACTTACAATCACGTGTTCTATAGCCTGGGCGGTCTTTTCGTAATCATAGCTAAATATAATGTAAGGAGGAATTCATAAATGGCTAATGCAACAGCTCCCAATCCTGGTTATGGTTATGGCGGTGGCTGAACAATATCGGGGAAATGTGAATGGGCAAAAAACCATTGGTTGGGACAATGAGTTGTCTTTAGCATCTGGCCTTAGGGAGGGTTACCTGAAAAGTGGTACCCTGTCCCGGGGTACTGAAAACTCTGATGGTTCCGCGGTGCTCTTTAACGATGCATTCGGCGATAGCCAGGCCTAATCCTGTTCCGCCGCTTTGCCTGGATCTGGCTTTGTCTATACGGTAGAAACGTTCAAATATTTTTTCCAGATGTGCTGCTTCGATACCTTCTCCCGAATCTTGCACAGAGATTTCGCTACTTTGACCTTTATCTTTAAGTTCCAGGAAAATCCAGCCGCCGGCAGATGTATACTTGATGGCATTGTCAAGGAGAATGACAATCAGCTGTTTAAGACGGGTTTCATTACCTAAAACACATATATCCGGGGCCAGTGATGAAGCTAATTTTATCCCCTTTTTGGCTGCTACCGGTTCGAAAGGGGTCAGGGCCTCTTTTATAGCTAAATCAAGGGGAAAGTAGGCCATATCCTGGGGTTTTTCACAAGAGTCGGCCCGGGCCAGAAAGAGCAGGTCGTCTACCAGTTTCGTCATCCTCTTATTCTCAATTTGAATGTTTTCTAACCACTTAAGCTGGCTTTCCACGGTTTCCTGGGGATTGCCTAACACCAGTTCCAGGTTGGTTTGAATCACAGCCAGGGGAGTACGCAGTTCATGGGAGGCATCGGCAATAAAATCCTTTTGGCGTTGCCAGGATTTTTTGATGGGAATTAAAGCCCTGTCGGCCAGGAAAAGACTGCCGAAAAAAGTTAGGGCCAGTCCGATGAGACCTGATAGGATAAGGGCTGCCAGGAGATTACGCAGTGTTTCCTTTTCCCACCTGGTGTGGACAAATACATATACATTTTCCGGGCTGTCCGGTGGGAAGTTCTTAAGATAGCGGTAAGATTCAACATTGTTTAAAGATAATATACCTTTATTCGCCGACTGGAGGGCAGCTTTTTCCACAAGGAGACCCAACTGTTCATAAGTTACGGGCAGACCGGGTGAAGTTTCGGTTATTCTGCCGTTATTATCCACTTTGGCGAAAAAATGAGTAAAAATACGCCTTTGCCTTTCTGGGACCGGGCTTTTTGTACCGGAGGCGGCTTCCACGGCAATGACCCGCATGATTTGCTCGGACTGGCGGACAATGAGTTTGGACATGGCTACATAGATGCCCGACATCATAACCACAAGGATTAAGCCTACCACAAGAACATTGATGAGGGTTAGTTTAATCCGCAAATTATGGAACATGGGAGTCCTCCTTTAATAAACAATAGCCAATTCCCCTGACTGTCTCGATACGGACGGGACACTTGGGGGAATTAAGTTTTTTACGGAGATAATGGATATAGATTTCCAGGTTGTTAATCTCCACATCTGTATCCAGGCCCCAAACCCGGTCAAAAATCTGTTCTTTGGTTATGACCTGTCCATAGTTTCGCAAGAATAGTTCCAGGAGCTGGCACTCTTTATTGGTTAGTTTAATAGTTTCATCACCCATCATGACTTGACAGCGCAGGGTATCAAGGGTAAGGGATGATATCTGTAATTTTTCCGTTTGCAGCAGTTCAGTTTGTCTGCGGCTTAAGGCTCTTACCCTGGCCAGGAGTTCTTCTGTAGCAAAAGGCTTGATCAGGTAATCATCTGCTCCCGCATCTAAACCTTCCACCCTGTCCTCCACTGAATCTTTGGCTGTGAGGAAGAGTACCGGTGTTTTAAAACCCTTGGCCCTTAGCTCCTTCAGGATAGATACTCCGTCTTTTCCCGGTAGCATCCGGTCCAGGATGATGAGATTATATATACCTGCTTCTGCTTTGGCCTGACCGGTTTCTCCATCCAGGGCGATATCAACGCCGTATTTATTTTTTTTGAGAATATAGGCCAGGGCTTCCGCAAGCCGCTGTTCATCTTCAATCAATAAGATACGCATCATATCACCTCTAACTTAATCCTAGCGGCCTTACCTTTAAATTACATTAAAAATAAGATAAATTTTAAGGTAATTTTAAGCTTTGTATATGAAAATAAATGTAGTCAAAGCGAGGAGGGATGACATGGTCATTGGCTTACCCACTTTTAAACGAAATCCGCTCAATTTCTGGAGAGGCCTGAGTAAAAAAGGCAAGATAGCTGTTTTGTTAACCTTTCTCATTATTATTTCCCTTTCCGGTTATATGATATGGAATAAGAATAGGGCAACGGGTGCGGTATCTCGACCTTCGGTGAAAGTGGAGAGAGGATCTATCCGGGTTACAGTCACTGGTAGCGGCCCTGTGACCGCTGCACGGGAACATGTTTTTAAAGCGCCTGGTGAAGGTACAGTAAAGGAAATCTTTTGCAAAGAAGGTGACCTGGTAGAAGCAGGTCAGCCAGTCATGATCCTGGAAAGCCTCCAGGTGGAGGCCCAGGCAGCCAAAGCCGCAGGCCAGGCTGTGCAGGTCCAGGCAGAATTAAATGAACTTAAACGACAGTTGGATGAGTTAAATTACCGGACTCCCTATCCCGCCCGTATCACATCCCTTAAAGTTAACCCGGGTGACAGGGTTACCAAGGGTATGGCCATTCTTTCCCTCGTTCAGTGGGACAAGGCAACCCTCAGTATACCGGCCGGTGAGGCGGCATCTCTTATGCTTCCCGGTACCAAAGTGTCCATTATCCTTCTTGAGTATGGCGAAAACTTAAGCGGCACGATTACAGGGGAGGGTTCTCCTTATACCAACAATGGGAAGAATCTTGTGAGTTTTCCGGTCAAATTAAATAATGGCTCCGTACTGCAAAATGATACATTAGTGGCGGCCACAGTGACTACTGACCAGGGGGAACAGGAAATATCAGGGCTCCTCAAACTTGCGCCTGTCCTCGAGGTGAAAGCCGTGGCTGATGGTATAGTGAAAGACATTTATATCCGGGAAAATGATACTGTAACAGAAAATACTTTGCTTTTTACCCTGGAAAGTCCTGCTCTGGAGGCTCAGTATCATGCGAAACTGGCCTCCCTTAAAGAGGCTGAACTTAACGAGGCCGAAAGTACGGTAAGATTGCAGGAGCTCATACTCACCGCACCTTTCACAGGGATTTATCACGGCGTTGTAGATAATACGGGCCCCAAAAATACCTTTCTCCAGGTTGGCGACAGTGTGAGCATCAATCAAAACTTGGGGAAAATTGTTAGTCAGGAGAGGGTCCAGGTTTCTTTTACCGTCGATGAGCTGGATATTATGAAAGTTGAACTTGGCCAAAAAGCCAGGATTACCGCTGATGCCCTGAAAGGTAAAGAATTTACAGGGGAAGTGGTGCGTATTGCCCGGGAGGGTATTGTACAAAATGGAGTGGCTTTTTACTGGGTCACTGTGGCCATCAAGGACTGGCAGGGTTTGCTCCTGGGCATGACTGCCGATGTGGAAATTGTGGTAGCAGAAAAGGAAAATGCCCTTGTTTTGCCCATTACTGCAGTACAGGACTACCGCGGCAAAAAGTTTGTGCTGCTGAAGGATGCTTCCGGTAAAAAACCGGCTGCGGTACGAGAGGGGCAGAGACAAATGCCCGAAAACGCGGTGCCGGTAGAGATAGGCCTCCATAACGAAAACATGGTAGAAATAATCCGCGGCCTGGAAGCCGGACAGGAAGTACTTCTTCCTGAAGTGAAGAGGCCCATGAACAGTTCAGCCACAGCCCCCCGTATGGGCGTTCCCCTTCCAGGAGGAGCGCGTCCCGGGGAACGTTAGGAGAGTTGCTATGCTCAAGATGATGAATATCACCAAGATTTATAAAACCGGCGCCATTCTTGTTACAGCATTAAACAATGTAAGCCTCACCGTGGAGGAGGGTGAGTTTGTAGCTATTGTAGGACCCTCTGGTTCTGGCAAATCAACTCTTATGAACCTTATAGGTTGTTTAGATACTCCTACCCGGGGTGAATACTGGCTGGACGGCCGTGAAGTAAGTAAACTCTCCGATGATGAACTGGCTGATATCCGTAATCTGAAAATCGGATTTATCTTTCAGGGATTCAACCTTCTTCCCAAGCTTTCTGCGGTGGAAAACGTGGAACTGCCTTTGATTTACCGTGGAATGAGTGCAGAAGAGCGGCGGAAAAGAGCTTTGCGTGTTTTAGCGAAAGTAGGTTTAGAAAACCGTCTCCATCATAAACCCAGCGAACTGTCGGGAGGACAGCAGCAGAGGGTGGCCATTGCCAGGGCCCTGGCCGGGGATCCTCCCCTGATTCTGGCAGATGAGCCTACAGGCAATCTGGACAGCGTTTCGGGCAAAGAAGTGTTGGCCAGTCTCCAGGAACTTAACAGGCAAGGACATACCATTGTCTTGATAACCCACGACCCAGAGGTGGCTCTAAAGGCCAAGAGAATCGTCCGGATCCAGGACGGCCAAATAGTCAGTGACGAGAGGATGAGTTAAGGTGGAGTTTTGGCAGGCGATACGTTTAGGTATCAGTGGCATTATGGGAAACAAACTCCGGTCTTTGTTAACCATGCTGGGTGTCATCCTGGGCGTTTCGGCCGTCATCATTCTGGTGGCTCTGGCGGAAGGATCAACCCAGCAGGTGTCTCAACGGATTCAAAACATGGGCTCCAACCTCCTTTCCGTGTCCATCAGGGGCAGGGGAAATACAGGTTATCTCAGTTATGAAGAAGTGCTAAAGTGGGAAGCTTATGAAGGGATAGCGAAGGTTGCTCCCAGCATCTCCGCTCAGGTCCAGGCCAAATTCGGCAACAAGACAAAAGATGTTAATATTGAAGGTACAAACCATGCTTACCACGAGGTACGAAATACCTATGTAATCATGGGACGGGAGCTTTCGGCCATCGACGTGGAATTCAGGGAAAAGGTAGCTATCCTTGGGAGTAATGTAGCCAAAGAACTTTTTGGGGAATTTAATCCCCTGGGGGAATACATTAAACTAAGGGGATTAAATTACCGCGTCATTGGTGTGCTGGAGAGTAAAGGCAGTACCATTGGAGGTTCCAGTGATGATACTGTGCTTATTCCGTTAACCTCGGCGGAACGTTTTGTAGGTACCCGTGGCATACGCCGTGTTTATGTTCAGGCAGAAAGCCCCACAGCAGTTGACAAGGTGCTTGCCAAACTAACGGAATATCTTACGGATAAATATAAAGATCCCGAAAATTTCAATGTTTTTAACCAGACGGAAATGTTAGAGACTGTCAACCAGGTAACCAGTATGCTCACAGTGATGTTAGGGGGTATAGCCGGGATTGCCCTGTTGGTTGGAGGAATCGGCATCATGAATATCATGCTGGTGACCGTGACTGAACGGACCAGGGAAATTGGTATTCGTAAAGCCATCGGTGCCAAAAAGAGGCACATACTTTACCAGTTCCTGGTGGAAGCGGTGGTCATCAGTTCCGTGGGCGGCATTATGGGTGTTTTTTTAGGCGTAGGGTTAGCTAAACTTATTTCTTTCTTTACCTCCATAGCCATAAAGTTTTCGCTGTCTGTTATTTTCATTGCTTTTTCCTTTGCCGTACTGGTCGGGATTGTTTTCGGTGTCTACCCGGCCAACAAGGCAGCCAAATTAAATCCCATTGAAGCATTACGTTATGAATAGGATGGTGAGGGGACCATAAACTTTTAAGGAGGGGGTTTTCATGACCTACAGTTCTTTCTGGGTCGTTTTTTCCAGTCTGGTTGTTATCCTGGTTGCGGTTATTTGGAAATATTCACCCAAATTTGCTAACAAAAAGACTTACAGGCTTAAAAACGGTGAAAAGTACAAACTCCAGTATAAACGATAAAGCAGTAAAGATAGACCTCCAGGAGATCATCTTTTTTACGTAATTTATTAGTTTTAGAACAAAAAACTCTGCTCCGTTGATAGGGGCAGAGTTTTTTAGTACTAAAAGATGCAAAAAGTGATGAAAATTGTTGTGAACTTAAAGGAACCCTTGGCATGTTGTCGAAATACCAACTTAAGTAGCATTTTAGTTAGGACCAAAGTCCTCTTGTGTCTTAAAAAATTATGAGGGGTTGGTATAGATGTCCAGTGTTCCGGATAGTGTGCATATGAGGAAAAGGATGATTGACTGGCTATTAAGCAGCATCAATGAAATGGTATATGTGGTTGATTCCCTGACATATGAAATTTTATTTATCAATAAAGCCTTAGAGGACAAGCAGGGCAAAAAACTCCTGGGGGTATCTGTTATAGGGATTTGTTTGGTTTAGAAGAGCCGTGTGGATTTTGTACAAGCTCGCCTTCTTTAATAGATAAAGAAAATTCATACCAGTGGGAATATTATAATCCCGTACTTAAAAAGCATTTCATGGTTGTGAATAAAATTATGCAATGGCCTGATGGCCGAAATGCCCGTAGTGCTAATATACCTCAAACCTATGAAGTCCGCTTCAGGGACCGGTCTGGTAATATTAAAAACCTTATTATGACGATTTCCCAGCTTAACGGTACAAATAATAGCGTGGTTGCTCTGTTAGACATCACAGAGCGCAAGCTTATGGAGGAGCAGCTTAGATATCTTAGTTATAATGATTCTCTTACCGGTATATATAATCGTACATATTTCCAAAAAGAGTTGCGCTGTTTAGATGGGGAAAAAGATGCTCAGATAGCTATCATCGTGAGTGATGTAGATGGACTAAAAATCATCAATGATTCCATGGGGCAGGAGGCAGGAGATGCCTTGTTGGTGGCAGTGTCAAAAATATTGATAGAATCCATTGGTGATGGAGATATAGTAGCCAGGATAGGTGGAGATGAATTTGCCGTTCTTCTCCCGGACGGTACAAAGGAGACGGCAGAAAATGTTTGTTTAAAGATTAAGGAGAGAGTCTTGAAGTTTAATCTAAATAACCTCAAAGTCCCATTGAATATCTCCATGGGTTTTGCCGCAGGGAATACAAATAAAGTGAGTACTAATGAGCTGCTGAAAGAGGCCGATTATAACATGTCCCGGGAAAAGCTGCATCATCACTGCAGTACCCGGAGTTTTCTCGTTCAGACCTTATCCAAGGCCTTGGAAGTCCGGGATTTTATAACGGAAGGGCACGCTGAACGTTTACAGGATCTTGTAACACAATTAGCATTAACCATGGGGCTTTCGGAAATGAGGATACAGGCAGATCTCCGGCTCTTTGCCCAGTTTCATGATATTGGAAAGGTAGGTATTCCTGATCAAATACTTTTTAAAAATGGTCCTTTGACTCTGGAAGAGATGGTTATCATGAAGCGGCATTGTGAAATTGGTTACCGCATTGCCCAGGCTTCTCCTGATCTTTTGCCTATCGCCGAGTGGATACTCAAACATCACGAGTGGTGGAACGGTAAGGGCTACCCCCTGGGTTTAAAGGGTGAGGAGATACCCCTTGAATGTCGAATCCTGGCTATTGCGGATGCTTATGATGCTATGACGAACGACCGCCCCTACAGAAAAGCGCTGACCAGGGAAGAAGCCCTTTCAGAGATTAAGAAATGTTCAGGAACCCAGTTTGATCCCCGCTTGGTAGACATGTTTCTAAAAATGATGCAGGGTTAGTGAAGAAAAAAACATTGAAACCCTGGGGATTTACGGTATAATTAAGTTAGAAGTTTATTATAAAACACTAAAGTTCAAAATACTATACTTGTCCAGGTCGGTATTTATTGTATAATTTAATAAAAATGAACTTGGAGTAGGAGAATTATGACAAAAAAAATCCCGTATCAAGTACCGGCGGTAGACAGGACCCTGGATATACTGGAGTATCTTGGCAGGAACCAGCAAGCCTCTTTGACCCAGATTTATCAAGATCTAGATCTGGCCAAAAGCACCACTTACGGTATTCTCCTGACCCTGGAAAATCGGGGTTATGTCCGTAAAGATGTATCCGGGCGTTTCCAGCTGGGGCTTAAATTGTATGAGCTTGGTACCATGGCTGTCAGACACGTTGACTTTGTCAAAGAAGCTTTACCCATCATGGAAGATTTGGCCCAAAAAACAGGACTTACCTGTAATCTGGGGGTTCTGGAAGGAGACGCCGGTGTATATATTGAAAAAGTAGATGCGCCAAGCCCTATCCGGCTAAACTCCTGGAAAGGGAAGAGATTGTCCCTGCATTGTACAGCCTTGGGTAAGGTTCTCTTAGCTTATAAAAGTCTTCCTGAAATTGTGGATGTTTTGGAAAGAATTCCGCTGGTTGCCAATACTGAACATACCATCACCGATAAAGAAACCCTGCTTAATGAACTGCTGCAGGTAAGACGCCGGGGTTATGCCGTAGATAACCAGGAGAATGAAGAGGATATTACCTGTGTGGCAGCACCCATTTTTAACCATGCAGGTAAAACTGTAGCTGCTGTCAGTCTTTCCGGCTTAACCACCTGGCTTACTCCTGAAAAAATCAATAACCTAACTGAAGTTTTGCTTCCTGCTTGTGAGGCAATTTCTAAGCGCATCGGCGGTAAATAATAATATACACTTTGTCCTGGAGATACGGTCTTTGCGACGTATCTCTCTATATAGTCATTATCATAAACAGAGGTTTTATCTACAAAACGAAAGGAGTTGTCTCATGTCTACAAAAGAATTTTTGATGGGGAATGAGGCCATAGCTTTGGCGGCAAAAGAAGCTGGGGTCTCAGTAGTGGCAGGATATCCCGGAACTCCTGCTTCAGAAATCATCGATGCCAGTTTGAGTTATGGCATCTATGCCGAATGGTCAGCCAATGAGAAACATGCATTTGAGGCAGCAACGGGGGCATCTTTATGTAACCAGCGGGCTATGGCCGTTATGAAACATAACGGCACCAATGTGGTTACTGATTTCCTCATGCATGTTAATTTCACAGGGGTTAGAGGCGGCCTGGTGCTGGTCTCTGCCGACGACCCGGGAGGGAACTCTTCCCAAAACGAAGAAGATACACGGATTTTGATTCACAACTATGCCCATTTGCCCGTTTTTGATCCCTCTTCTATTCAGGAAGCTAAAGAAATGATCAAAAAAGCTTTCGAACTTTCCGAACAGACTGAATTAGTATTTGCCCTGCGTCCCGTGATGAGGATCTGTCATGCCCGGGGCATTGTGGAAAAAGAAGATGTTACATACCAGAAGAAACCGGTGGAGTTTAAGAACGACAGAGGCCGCTTTGTGATGTCTGCTGTGGTAGAAAAAGAACATGGCGGAGTTTTGCGTCCCATCATTCGTCACCGCTGGCTGAATCAAAAGCAAAATGAACTGAAAGAAATTATGGAAAATCTGCCCTTTAACCACATGGAAAAGGCTGACGGTCAGGTTGGTTATGTGGGCTGCGGTATCGGTTACAGTTATTTAAAGGAAGCAGAAAGTATTCTGGATAAAAAGCTGCCTATTTTAAAACTTACTACACTTCCCTTACCTGAAAAAAAGGTTGTAGAATTTGTTTCTAATTATAAGAAGATTGTAGTTTTTGAAGAATTGGAACCTGTCGTAGAGAACCTGATTAAGGGCATTTGTTATGACAAAGGCCTTAATGTGGAAATCTTAGGCAGGAAGACTTTCTTACCCGCAGAAGGAGAGCTTTCTACAGGGTTGATTTTAAAAGCTATCGAGAGTCTAGAAGCCAACAAAGCAATGCCTAAGGAAACCCAGAGTACTTATATTCCTGCCCGGGTAAGAACCCAGTGTGTAGGCTGCAGCCATCGCGGTTTACTTTACGCCCTTAAGCAAGTGGTACGCAAGACCGGGGCTATTGTCACAGGGGATATCGGCTGTCATGATGCCGGCAGTTTCCAGCCCATGAATCTCCAGTCCACCATTTATTGCATGGGTTCTTCTATCCCTATGGCTTACGGGATAAAAGCAGGTGGATATGAGAAACCGGTTATCGCGATGATTGGTGACTCAACTTTCTTCCACAACGGCTTAACCGGTTTGGCCAGCGCTATTTTCAATAAAGCTAATATCACAGTTATTATCGCCGATAACTCTACCACTGCCATGACTGGTTTTCAACCCCACCCAGGCAGCGAAACTAATGTTCGTGGCGAACAATTCCAGTCCATTGATCCAGCCGCTGTTGCCAAAGCTATGGGCGCCAAAACCTATATATGTAATCCCTATAACGTAGAAGAAACTAAGAAGCTATTAGCTGAGGTAGTAAAAGAAGAAGGGGTTAAAGTTGTCATAGCCCGTGCTTTATGTTACCTCAAGTTCGCCCGGGAAGGCAGAATTTCCTTTGAACCTAAGAAAATAACTGTTGACCCCAGCATTTGTAATGGCTGTAAGATTTGTGTCTCTGACTTTGGTTGCCCGGCTATCACCATCGTGGACGGTAAGGCCAGGATTGACCAGGACAGCTGTAATGGTTGCGGTGTCTGTGTATCAGTATGTGTAAGGGGGGCTATGAAACAATGAAGCTTGACATTGTAATCGCCGGTGTAGGGGGGCAAGGAAACATTCTGGCCTCTGAAGTTTTGGCCCAGTGTGCCATGGATAAGGGGTACAACGTACTGAGTACTGAAACCAAAGGTGCGGCCCAAAGGGGAGGCTCTGTAGTATCCCACCTGAGGATTTCCGGCAGTGCTATTTATGCTCCCCTGGTTCCTGTTGGTCAGGCCGATATCCTGCTGGGTTTTGAACCCCTGGAAGCTATGCGTAATGCCAAACTCTTAAACAGTAAAGGCAAGTTTATTATTAACCAAGAACCCGTACAGACTGTTCTCAGCAACATGGGAGCCGATGTTTATCCTCCATTAAGTGAACTGGAAGCAGCGGTGAAAGCGGTATGCCCCCACGGCTATTTTGTTAATGCTACGCAAGCGGCGAAAGAAATAGGCTCCACTTTACTGACTAACGTTGTTATGCTGGGAGCTTTCAGTAAGGTAACGGATATCTTTACACCCGAGGAAATCTTGGCAAAACTATTAAGCCTGGTTAACGAAAAATTCCATGAAGACGATAAGGCAGCTTTTACTGCCGGGCAAAAACTTATCTGATACTTTTCTGATTTTTTCCACTAAATCTTGGAAAAGGGGGTAAAACATTAATGTATCCTTTTACGGAAGAGCAAATCCTCATTAGGAATATGGCTAAAGAATTTGCCGAGACGGTGGTAGCCCCCAGGGCTGCAGAAATCGATAAAAAGCATGAATTTCCCAGGGATATTGTGGCGCAGATGGCGGAACTCAACCTTATGGGTATTCCTTATCCTGAAGAACTGGGTGGTGCTGGAGGGGACTATCTCAGCTACATTATGGTTGTAGAGGAACTGTCCAAAGCCTGTGCTTCAACGGGTATTATTCTGGCTACCCACACCTCCCTGGGAATCTGGCCTATCTATAAGTATGGCACTCCCGAGCAAAAGGAAAAGTATATTAGGCCCCTGGCTACCGGTGAAAAATTAGGAGCCTTCTGTCTTACCGAACCCAATGCCGGTACCGATGCAGCCGCTC
>CAZWTM010000072.1:0-12342 GCA_964637385.1 uncultured Peptococcaceae bacterium | reverse complement strand
ACAGGAGGTACTTTTATTTTCAAAGTCTACTTTTTTTCATTACAGGAATGCTCCTCATTAAATTTTAGGCATATTATTTAGCCCCGAAAAATTTCATTACTCAGCGTGGTACGCTGGGCATACTTTTTAGTATCAATACCACGCTGGGTTAGCCAGTTTTGCGTGTAACCGGTAATTACCACAGGAATAGAAGTTATATCTTCCATCTTCCCTGCGCCCGTAAGCAGCATAAGAACTTGAATTTCTTTCTGCATCCTGTTTAAAAATTCCAAAAGGGCTTTTTCTCCGTAGCGGTCATATATTCTGAGTAAAACCCCTGCCATACCTGCAGCTTTAGCCCCCAAAGCCAGTGCCTTGACAATATCCAGGGCAGTATTAATACCACCAGAAGCAATAACCGTAAAAGGCAAATCTAAGCTGTTTACTTCCAGTAAAGAAATAGCTGTTGGTAACCCCCAGTAGCGCAGGTAATCAAGATTTTCCTGAGGATATCTTGCCAATTCGATGGCGACAAAATTAGTACCGCCTGCCCCCCCAAGATCAAGGGCAGTAAAACCCATTTGATACAGGGCTTGGGCTGTTTCTCGGGAAATACCGAAGCCTACCTCTTTAAGGATAACCGGTACGTCAACTGCCTCCTTAATCTTTACCACATTTTCATATAGTGAGGAAAAATCTCTGTCCCCCTCCTTCATCACCAACTCCTGCACAGCATTTAAATGTACCTGTAAAGCATCGGCCTCAATCATTTCTACAGCCTGTTTGGCGTATTCAGGTTTAACCAGAGCCCCCACATTGGCAAGAATAAATCCTGTAGGATTAACCTTTCTTACTACCTCATAGGTATACCTGACACTTGGATTATAGATACCCGCCGTTTGCGAACCCACAGCCAAACCGATGCCTGCTTCTTTGGCTACCCGGGCGAAAGCTTCGTTAATCTTTTCTAAGCCAGGGGCTCCGCCCGTCATGGCATTGATGATTAAAGGAAAATTTATTGTTTTACCCAAAAGATTTATACTAGTATCAACATTAGTCACATTTCCCTTGACCAGGGCCTGGTGTACCAACTCCACGTCACACCAGCCCGCAGGTTTGGGACCTGTTCCTTCACGCAGCGCATGTTCCAGGTGATGATATTTTCTTTCTTCACGTTTTAAATCCATAACTACGCATTCCCTCATTTAAAAAACGTTATATTGGTATTTTTTATTGACAGAAAATGATAACTCAGTTAAAGACGAAAAAAGTATTCAAATATATTCGGTAATCAGACGTCGGAAGTCGGTAATCGGAAATCCAGCCCCACAGCGGTATTTATATACTGTACATCTTCACTCACGATTAAAAGTATAGATGTATTGTTGTATCCAATAAATCGAAAAGCTGGCAACGCCAGCTTTTTGCTAGTTTTCTTTTTTCTCTTTTAAAACATCACCGATGGTAGTACCCGTTTCTTCCTGTTGTTGTTCCAGATACTCCTTAAATTCATTTTTCTCCCTTTCACTGACAACATCTTTAAGACTTAAACTGATTCGTTTATTGTCAGGATCAAACTCAATAATCTTGGCCTGAACTTTTTGTCCTACTGTCACAACATCCTCTACTTTGTTGACACGCTTATTGGCCAACTGGGAAATATGGATGAGTCCATCTACTCCCGGCTCCAGTTCTACAAAGGCACCAAAAGGAACAATCCTCATAACCTTACCCTCAACAACCAAACCTACAGCATACTTTTCTTTAGCCATTTCCCATGGACTTTTCATCAACTGTTTAAGTCCTAGTGAAATTTTTTCTTTTTCCCTGTCAATTTTCAGGATATATACTTCAATTTCGTCCCCTTCTTTAACAACCTGGAAAGGATGATTGATGTGGCCCCACCCCATTTCGGAAACATGGAGTAAACCCTCAACCCCGCCAACGTCAACAAAGGCACCATAGCTGGTAAGACGTTTAACAATACCTTTCCGGGTCTGCCCTTCAGCAATACTGGCCCAGGTGGTATTTTTCTTCTCCTGGTACTCTTGTTCCAATACTACTCTCTGTGATAAGACAGCTTTCTTCTTTTCTTTATCAAGTTCTATTACTTTTAAACGTAACTCCTGGTGTAAATATTTACTTAAATCACTGACAAAAGTACGTTCTACCTGAGAGGCAGGCACAAATCCACGGATTCCTACATCCACCAATAACCCGCCTTTCACAACTTCGATGACAGGGGCAGTAATCACCGCATCATTATTCTTGGCTTCCTCCAATTTTGCCAGGGCTTCTTCGGATAAGGCCCTTTTTCTTGATAAGATAATGTTTCCTTCTTTATCTTCTTTAAGAACCTCTACCATGATTTCTTGACCAACGGAAAGAATGGTTTTCGGATCGGCAACACGCCTGTAAGCCAGCTCTGTAGCCGGTATGATACCTTCGGACTTACCGCCAATATCAACTAACACTTCATCATTAGCTATTTTAACAACAGTTCCTTTGATCACTTCGCCAACCTGAATATTTCGCAAATTAAAATCCCCGTTCATATCTGTAAAATTTGCTTCGTTGTTTTCTGTTGCTCCTGTTTTGATTTCTTCCATTGTTTTAATGACCTCCTCAATAATCCAATGTGGTGTTGATGCACCGGCGGCAACTCCGGCAGTTCTCTTATTAACAAACCATTCTGGTTTTACTTCCTCAGCATCTTCTATCAAATAACTGGGCACACCGGTTTTTTTGCATATTTCCCATAGTTTACGGGTATTGGAGCTTTCCTTTCCTCCCACAATAATCATAATGTCCACTCTCTGAGCCAGTTCTTTCACGGCTTCCTGTCTTTGCCGGGTGGCGGAACAGATGGTGTTGAAAACTCTAACTTGGCGAACCCTTTCTTCCAAAGACCGAACCAGATCCTGAAACTTTTCTTCCTTTTCCGTTGTCTGGGCCAAAACTGCAACTTTATCAGCTAAGGATAAACTGGCTAACCCGTGAGCACCCGCTACAACAATAGCTTCATTATTGGTCCATTCTTTAATCCCCTTAACCTCTGGGTGGTTCTCATCCCCCAGGATGATGACCTGAAATCCCTCTTCCTGGGCTTCCTTAGCCAAGCGCTGAGCTTTGCGGACATAAGGACAAGTAGCATCAATAATTTTACTGTTTCTCCGGGCTATTTTTTCATAAACTTTAGGGCCAACACCATGAGTCCGTATTAAGACCTGGCTGTTTTCGGGTACTTCCTGGTCATCTAAAGTTTTAACACCTCTTCCCCCTAACCGCCTAATCTCCTGGAGATTATGAATCAGAGGTCCTAAGCTGAATACCTGTCCTTTAAGTGCAGCCTTTTCGGCCATTTCAATAGCCCTTTTTACGCCAAAACAAAATCCCGCATGTTCCGCTAAAATTATTTTCAATTTTTACACCTTCCGCTTAACAACTAGAGGAAATAAAGGTTAAAATAAGACATTTATTATATATACAACCATTAGCTTTGCATAAAGAAACTTTTAGAATGTCAAGTGCTATATCTCTATGAAAAACTCAGTAAATCGAAAAGAATCTCCCCAAAATCTATCAATTTAACAAAAAACTCCTTATAATTAGAGTTATGGTAGTCCTGCCCATAATCTCTAAAGATAAGGAGCACAAAAAATGCAGGACAAGGATACCACAACTTCCACATTATTTCAACTGTTTCGGCCTATTTTAAGCGATGATCTATGGACTCGCATCTACGAAAAGGTACCGGAAACCGACCGCCATATTCGGAAACTTAAAACTGTACAACTATTTGAACTCTTAATTCATGCAGAAATGCAAACTTATCGTTCTTTAGATGAAATCAGCAACAGCCTTAACAATGAAGAGCTTAGCCAAATGATTCGCTTAGAGTCGATTAGTTCGTCAACAATTTCGCGTCGATTAAGGGTGCTTCCACTAGAAATCACTCAAATTCTATTTAACTGCATCACCTCACAAGTTGGTCGGGAAATGGGATTTCATTCGATTCGTCAACAACTCGGTAGTTTGTATCTCATCGATTCCACCACTATCAGTTTGTGTCTTTCTCAATATGCATGGGCTGAATTTCGGAAAACTAAAGGCGGAGTGAAGGTTCATCTTCGACTAAAATTTGATGGCGAATCGACTCCAGATAAGGTAATTGTTACGCCGGCCCGACCCGCCGATAAAACTCAGATGGATCAGCTAGTTGTCGATGAAGAAGGGGCCCTTAATGTCTTTGACCGTGGTTACGTAGATTACAAAAAGTGGGATGATTACTGCAAAAATGGGATTCGCTTCACAAGTCGCTTAAAGGACAATGCTATCATTGAAGTACTCGAGGAGTTTCCCATAAAAGCAGGAAGCCCTATCAAAAAGGATCAAAAGGTCCGATTGGGCAAAGCTGGACTAAACCAAATGACCCATGAAGTCCGCTTAGTTATGACAGAGGATTTAGAAGGCAAACCCATAATCATTGTTACAAACGACTTTAACCTGAGCGCTGAGGAAATCAGTGATATTTACCGGTACCGTTGGAAGATCGAGTTGTTTTTTAAATGGATCAAACAGCATCTCCAAATTAAGCATTTATTTAGTAAGGGAAAGCTTGGTGTAGAGAACCAAATCTACATCGCTTTAATTACCTACTGTCTGTTACAGTTAATCAAATTCAAGACCGGTTTCGAGGGAAACCTATTAAAGATCAAACGATTAGCCCTTACTTGTCTTTATGAACCTTTTACTGACTTTGTAAGAAAGCTTTATGGTAAAGGGAAACGTCCACCGAAAGGGCGACAGGCAGTAAATCTGGCAAGGAGTTTTGGGAGACTGTACTGGCAGTTCTTAAGTGGAGAATGCCAAGGATTATTCTATAGCACTGAAATTCTATAAATATTGGCATGGCAAAATGTGGAAAATGGACTACCTTTGAGTCGATACTCCCGTTAGCAACAAAAGGATAATAAAGACTTACTGTATACACCATTTCATCCTATATTTAGGATATCTATGAATCTTCTAATACTTCTTGACAACCACTTAGATATTTAATGCAATGCTAGTGATATACAACACAAAAATACTTTTTCCTGCTGGATTAGTCTTTTAATTTTGCAAACAGCTGGTCAAACTTTAAAAAGGCTAGTTTCCTTCTAGCAATTCTTTTACTCTAAGCATAATTTCTGCAGATACACGCTCCAAATCCTCATTACTTATTTTGGTATTATATAATTCCGGGTATACCATGGGTTTACCGATTTTAACACGAATGTGCCCTCTAAGCGTCAACGGGAAAGTGGTTCTGGTACCCATAAGTCCTACGGGTACAATAGGTGCTCCTGAGCGCAAAGCAAATAATGCTGCTCCTGGGTGGGGCTGTAAAAGTTCACCGCTTTTACTGCGAGTTCCTTCCGGGAAAAGCCCTAATATTTCTCCATTTTCTAAATATTTAGCTGCCAACCGTAAGGCATTCCGGTCAGGCTTACCCCGTTTAACGGGAAAAGCCCCTAATGCTTTTATTATCCTTCCCAGGAGAGGAATCTTAAACAACTCTTCTTTGGCCATAAAATGGACAGGTCGCCGGATAGAACAGGCTAAGAAAGGGGGATCCCATAAACTGATATGGTTGGCCACCAATACCACCGGTCCTTGGCTTGGAATATTCTCTTCCCCCGTTATTTCCCAACGGTTAAATACTCTTAAATAAAATGATACCAGTGCATGAACGAACTTATAAAACATTTTCACGTCACCCCTATTTTCCGTCCAAATAAATCTAAGATCTTTTGCAGCACTTCCTCCTGTGTAAGGTGGGTTGAGTCAATTACTGCTGCATCCTCAGCTATTTTTAGGGGTCCAGTTGCTCTGTTTTTGTCCATTTCATCACGCTGCGCTAGGTTCTCTCTTATCTTAGCATAATCCTCCATATATCCTTTTAATAATAATTCCTGATAACGCCGGTTAGCCCTTTCCTCCAGGGAGGCTGTAAGGTAAATCTTACATTCAGCCTGAGGCAGCACAACAGTACCGATATCTCTCCCATCCATGACTACGTCCTGGTTTCTGGCCAGCTCCTGCTGTTTACGAACCAGGACTTCCCGTACACTGGGATATTGGGCAACTTGTGAGACATTTTGGCTTACCTCGGGATTCCTTATTTCCTCTGTAACTTCCTGGCCATCACAATAAATTAGCTGCTTACCTTCCGCCGTACGGACAAATTCTATTGTGGTATTCTCGGCCATCATGGTTAAAGCTTGTGCACTATCAAGAGGGATTCCCCCCTTAAGGGCCTTATATGTAATGGCACGATACATGGCTCCGGTATCGATATAAACAAATCCCAACAGGTCCGCCAGCTTCTTGGCTACTGTGCTTTTCCCGGCACCTGCAGGTCCATCTATTGCAATCTGTATTTTTCTCATCCCTTTCCTTAATTTAAACCAAGATTATTTTATCATATAGTATTATTATTTTTACAAATAAATTACGTAAAAAAACAGCCCCGGTCCAGAGACCGGAAACTAAGCCAGACACTGCTTAATTTTTTCATTTCCCTAATTTATTTATGAAATTTGTCCGGGGTAAGATATTGTTATTTGCGCTTTATTTTCTACGGCACACGGCCCAGCGATGCCTGAAATTTCCTGCACCTAAAGGGATACCATTGACTTCAACCACTGCAACAGTAGCTTTGTATTCCCAACTTATCAGCCGGTAAAATTTGCTAATATTATAATAATTCTTTCTACACCGGGGAGCACTTCTAAGACCTCAAGGGAAAGGTGCTCGACACATCTAAGACAACAATTGCTTTTTTATCCTTTTCCTCATAGACCTGATCACAGCATAAAGCTGTTTCAGGTCTTGTCATCACTATCTCAAGGTTCTCCGCGGAAATATGCCTGTGTAAAATGATTAATAATTGTAATCACACCTACCTCATCTTGGGAAGTCCTGAATAATGCCCTGGGGTATGATTCTATTTTTTAATACCTCCGCCCAGGGCAAAAAAATTTTTAATTCCGGGTATGGTAGAGTAACATTATTCGTATGATCTGCGTAGTAGTGGGCAGTTTGCGTATAAGCTTTCTCTTTGGTTATGTTCCATACCACCGGGAGATAATATTTCTCTTCTTCCCCTGGTTCCCGGCCTTTATCGAGAAACAGCCACTGCAACCGGCAGAAGGAAGCAATTTCTTCAATTTCATACCTTTTGACATCCCCAAAAAAACCAACCCTGCCAATATGCGGCGGTATTAAAAAACTAAGTTCCCTGGCCTTTTCCGCATGAATATGGCGGGGATTCTTTTTTTCAAACACAAACCCTATACAGTTAATCTTTAACTCTTGGGCAAATCTTAATTCCTCCTCGGTTTGTACACCCCTCAGGATTAAATACATTTTTCCATACCTCCGGAAATAACTCAAAAATAAATCCCCCCGATGGTTCACCAGGAGACAGTTTTTTGCACCAGATCAGGACGTAAACTCACAGCCCCATTCAAATAGATATGTTTTATTTCGCTTCCTTCTTCAAGATAAGCATGGACCAGGACACGTATACATTTCTGCAATCCATGGGGTACGTCCGCTTCCACGGCACCCAGGAGGGGAATACTGTCTAAACCTAGGGTACGGGCGGCTTTAGCCGGAAACTCGGCATTAAGATCAGGTGTCGTCGTAAAAATAATGCTTACCATATTTTCTTCTGCCAACCTGTTTTCTTGAATCATTATCTCTAAAAGCCTGCCTGTCTCCCTTAGAATCTCCTGACTTTGATTTTCCTTAACAGTTGTGGCCCCGCGAATACCATATAACCTCAACACCATAAGATCACCCCACATAAGGCGCTGCCCGGTGACTTAAACCAATGGCCACTTCATCCAAATGTAATAAACCAATACCCAGAAATACGGCTACACTGATATGGTCGTTTTGCCTGGCAATACCAATTTTTCCACCTACGTTAAGCCCTACTGCTTTAGGCATAATTTGTGAAAGGGCCTCCCGTGTAGCCCCGGCAATAGCCCCTTCATCATAATGGGTTTCTTTAATCACACCTTCACGTTTAGCGGCCACAATGGCACGCTCCACAATTTTTTTTACAGAAGTGATATATTCACCGCCGCAATCAACGGCAGCTGCCTTAATGCCTAAACTTTCGAATTCTTGTTTTAAGGCATTCTCTTCCTCTCGTGTTTCCGTAAGAGCCATTCTGATAGCTGCAGAAGCAATTTTTTTTGAACCATAAGTCATACCCTCACCGTCCTTCAATCTTTGCCGATTCAAGTGGAATTATATTATAGTATGGTAAAAATTGCAACTAGCGAATCACAATGGGATCAAAATACATCCTTCCAGTGCCCTGTACCTGGCTGTGCAAAAGAGGCAGTGTAATATTTGGGGTTTTCTTCGCTATAAAAACAGTAACGGGCAACTGGGTATGTGGATTCTGCACCATAATGATGTCACCATGTTTAACTTTAAAGGTTAATTCTTTATGAAGAAAATTACCAACCTCTTTGCCGTCAATAAAAACTTTTACCTCAGGAATGCTTAAATTTTCCCGCAGTTGCAAACTTATGGTAGCCCAGGGAGTAGCAGTAATACCCGAAGCATACTGCAGCATATCCCGGGTATTTAGTGGTTCTCCTTCCATTTTAATGGCAGCATTTAAGTAGGAACCCATATTGGGAATATAATAGAGGCCTTGAACCATTATAAGAATGCCAAGAAGTATATAGACCAACTTTAAAGCTGCCTTTTCAATGATATCCAAAATATTTCTTCTCTTCATAACCATTATCCCGATCAGCCTACATGTTCTTATCTACCATTATCATAACCTACTAGCTTTCCTGCTAATCAATAACTGACCAATCTTTCACAGCAAAAAGGAGAAACCCGGAAAGATTTCTCCTTTAAATCTATTTACTCATTTCTTATTTCTATAAGATTCGGCTAGAAGCATAATGGTGTGTACTGCTTCCAGATTCACATTACTCCTGTTAAAACCGTCTGTTAACTGCATTCTGCAGGCACCGCAGCCTGTCACAACCTGGGAAGCTCCAGTAGCCTTTATCGCCTCCGTCTTATGTTTATGGATATCCATGGAAAGGTCATAATGGGTCAAACTGAAAGAACCTGCCCCGCCGCAGCAGCGGTCAGCATTCTTCATCTCTTTAAAGGTTAAACCGGGAATGGCTTTGAGAATGTCGCGCGGTGATTTGCTTACCCCCATGCCCCGGTTTAGATGGCAGGGATCATGATAAGTAACAGTTCTTTCTACAGGTCCCAATTTCTTGGGATCCAGACCAATCACCTTCACAATAAAATCAGTAATATCCAAAGTCTTTCTACCTATTTCCCCGGCTTTATCCCCGTAACCTTCTTTGTCTTCGGCCAGCAATTCCTGATAATAATGCTGCCAGGAGCCTCCACAGGTACCGCAGGCAGTGACAAGATAATCAAATTTTTCGGGGCTAAAAACATCAATATTGGCTTTAGCCATCTCCCGGGCCGCCCCTACATCACCGTGGATATAGACGGGAGCCCCACAGCAAAGCTGCCCTTCGGGAATAACGACTTCTACCTTATTTTCTTTTAGGATATCTATAATGGCCTTACCTTGGTCCGTGTAGACATAGTTCATCACACAGCCCGTAAATAAAGCTACCCGCTTTACAGGGTTCTGAACTTTTATTTCTCTGGGAAATTGCTGCCGTAAAGGGGTACTGGCCAGCGGCGGAACTACACGCCTCATGTCTAACCCCACGGGGAAACGGGGGGAACATGCAGAGAGTGTGGGATGCTTTTTAAAGACCAGTCCCTGGAATCGGGCGCCTGTTCTAAGGCCCAAATCAAAAAGCCCGCCACGCTTTAAAACAGAGAAAATCATTCTTTTTAGGGGATGGAGGCCTTTTTCCCTGGCAATAGCGGATCTTGCCGCCAGGATGATTTTATCAACCTTTACACCACAGGGACATTTAGCGTTACAGGCCTTACAAGTCAGGCACAGGGCCAGTTTTTCGGCAAAACCGTCCCCAATCCTGTAAGCAAGTTTTTCATCCAGAACAGCTTCCACAAGTTTAATTTTACCTCTTGCCACCGTGGGTTCACGGCGCACCTCCAGGTAAATGGGACAGACTTCCTGGCAGTTACCACACTTCATACATTTAATTAATTCCGCTTTGACCTCTTTAAGGGAATCGTAGACCGTTGCCAAGACTATCCCCTCCCAACTATTTTACCAGGATTCAAAAGATAATTTGGATCTAAAGCCTCCTTAATTCTCCGCATCACTTCCAGTCCGGCTTTGCCGAACTCCCATTCTAAATATTTGGCTTTAGCCATACCGATTCCGTGCTCACCGGAAAGAGTCCCACCAAGTTTCAAAGCAACTTCAAAGATTTCATCCACAGCCTTATGGACCCGCTCCATTTCTTCTTTATCCTCGGCATTGGTAAGAATGGTGGGATGAAGGTTGCCGTCACCAGCATGGCCGAAAGTGCCAATGGTGAGATTATATTTTTGGGCAATTTCCCTCAACGCTTTGATCATATCAGGTATTTTACTCCTGGGAACAGTGGCGTCTTCTAAAACTGTAGTAGGCTTAACCTGGGCCAGGGCAGGCAGGGCAGCTCTTCTTGCTGTCCATAAACCATCTCTTTCTGCATCGGTTTGGGCTACCTTTATTTCGTCTGCACCGTTCTTCTTACAGATTTCTTCTACAATTTCCGCTTCTTTTAAAACCACTTCCTTAATCCCATCCACTTCGATCAGGAGTATGGCTTCAGCCTGTACAGGCAAACCGATCTTCATAAAATTTTCTACAGTACGGATGGTCACGTTATCAAGTATTTCCAGAGTAGCAGGTATAACCTTATTACCGATAATATCCCGGATGGTATTAGCAGCCTTATCCAGGTCACTGAACACAGCCATCATGGTCTTTCTATATTCAGGAGCAGGAATGAGCTTTACCGTAATTTCAGTAATAATACCCAGAGTCCCTTCCGAACCCACGAATAACTTGGTTAAATCATAGCCAGTAACATTTTTAACGGTTTTACCGCCTACCCGTACCACACTGCCGTCTACCATGACCACTTCCAGCCCCATAATATAGTGTTTGGTAACCCCATACTTGAGTCCCCTTAAGCCCCCGGAGCACTCGGCCACAGAACCACCCATAGTTGCAGTAGTTACAGTGCCGGGATCAGGCGGGTACATAAGGCCATAGGGAGCCACAGCATCATTAAGCTTTTGAATGACTAAACCGGGCTGTACGGTGGCAGTGAGGTTTTCCGTATCAATCTCCAGGATTTTATTGAGATTTAACATGGACAGGACAATACCTTTGTTAATGGGGATCGTGCCACCACTTAAGTTGGTACCGGAACCCCTGGTATAGATGGGAGTCATGTACTTATTGGCCAGTTTTACAATCTCTACAATTTGCTCTTTCGTATGGGGCGTCACCACCACGTCGGGCAATTCGCTGGGCATATCGGCCGTAGCATCAAAGGAATGACAGATTAAATCTTCTCTTGTGGTTAAAACATTGTCTCTTCCCAAAAGTTTAATTAAATCATCAATAATGGGCTTTGCCACAAAACTTCCCTCCCACTCTAAATTAAGATAAAAACCAGAAGGGGGGGAGCATCTTCTCCCCCCAGCTAACCCTCCATGTTTATTTTTCCTAAAATCAGTATAGATTTGTTACACCCATGAGGAACATCACGAAGAATGCCGCCGCAATAGCATAGATAAAACAAGGAATGGCATTTCGCTTAATAATCGTTCCTTCTACACCCATAGTACCCACAGTCGCACAGGCGGCCACGACGTTATTGACACAAATCATGTTACCGACAGCACCGCCTACTACTTGCAGAGCTACAATAAGTGTACGAGAAATGTTTAATTGAGAAGCCACATCAAATTGGAATGAAGCAAAAAGGATGTTGGATACAGTATTAGAGCCTGAGATAAAGGCACCCAGGATACCTACAAAAGGCGAAACAAGGGGCCAGGCCGCACCAAAGATATCTGCAGCAGCTTTCGCCATGGTTACCATCATACTGGGAAGCTTGTTGGGATTGATGTTGGAATTCAACATTAACTGTACCATGGCTACACCGAAAACTAAGGCGATGGTAGCACCGACTAACTGCTTAAACGTCATCTTCCAGGCCAGAGCAGCTTTATCACTGGGCATTTTGTGCAGGAAGATGGTAATAATGGCAACGAGGATAAAAGGTACAGTACCAGGTAAATATAAATATGCCAATTTATAAGTAACCATCCATGTTTGTAAAACACAACCAGGAATGAAAATAAGTTAGATGA
>CAZWTM010000071.1:0-12392 GCA_964637385.1 uncultured Peptococcaceae bacterium | reverse complement strand
TGAGGTTGGATAGGCAGCCGTTTTAAAACTATTGTATGGTATTATTTACCATTTGATAGAAGATTATAGCCTTACTGTTAGTGAGAGAAAATCAAGTAGATATTCTCCAATTTTAGGGGGTCAGCCCGGGGCTTTTTTTCAACCGCATTTTGAAAATTCTCTACTTTTTTATCTGGTTTATTCTGCATTTTTCATTTTCTTTTGGTCTTTTCGGGTATGATTTATCTCGATATTTCGGCCCTGTTTTATTTTGCTAATTCACAACCCTTGCTTACGGGTTGTCTTCCCGCTGGTTAGGTGACAGGGTTTCTTTCAACCCATCGGCTCAGTAAACATGCCGGACGAACACAAAAACCCAAGAGTATGAAACTCTTGGGTTCAGATTAAGAGGTTTTAACCTACTATGCTTTAGTGACATTTTCAAATATTATTTGATTGTCATATATGCTTCCATGAAAGTTAATGAATTTACTAATTCTAATTTCAGGATTTAATGTAACATCTTCCAGTACCACATTCTTAAATTCACTATAGCCGGTTCTATCAAAAATGTAGCCAACATGCTCTTTTTCCAGGGTTCGATCAATATGTTTATCAATATATTTATACATGTTCTTGATTACCCCTAAGACCACATCCTCACTGGCCCACTGTACAAAAGTTTTGGCTAAACGGGGATTACGTTTACCGGTTCTACCCATAATGACCAAGCGATAAAATTTGTTGCCTCGCGTCCAGGCAGCGTTAGGGCATTTGAGAATACATTCGCCACAACCAAGGCAGCGGTGGGGATCTCTTTCCACTTTATAATTGACCATAGTAAGGGCGCCAGTGGCCACTTTTTGACAGTTCTTAACACAAGCCTTGCAACTAATACAGCGGGTTTCATCATAGAGGGGTTCTACCTGAGCAATTACACCAATATCCTGCATGTGAGCCTTAATACAATCGTTGGGACAGCCTGTCACAGCAATTTTGACATGAAAGTCATTAGGGAATATTGTTCTCTCTATCTTTTGGGCTAATGCTGTTGTGTCACAATTCGCCATAGTACAAACACGATTGCCGATACAGGCTGACACATTTCTGGTACCGGCTGCCGGGTAGCCTTTGTCAAAACCGTTTGCCAAAGGAACCCCTATCTCTTTTTCTAATCCAACGATTATTGGGGAAATTAATTGATTAATCACCTCAATACTGGAAAAATCAATACCGGGGATTTCAAATCCTTGCCGGGTTGTAAGGTGCACTGTGCCGTTACCGAACTTATCAGCAATTTCTTTAATTATTTCAAGGTACTGGCTTGGTAAATGACCACCTGGTACTCTTACCCGTAAACAGGTTTTGCCCCTGGTCTTGGTAACCCTATAGGCATTCTTTTTTATTTTTTTCGTGTCAACGGACAAGCTTTTTCACCCCTTTAGTCTAAGAGATTTTTGGCCGTGATATAAGGAAAGACTGGTCCTTCCAGGCAGACATAGGTATCATTAATTCTACAGTGACCGCATTTACCGATACCACAGCACATTTTGCGTTCAAAAGAGAGCCAGATATTCTCTTCAGGAATGTTATACTTAATAAATTCCTGGCTTGTAAATTTCATCATTAAGGGCGGACCGACAATGATCACCCGGGAAGCTGAAGAATTCTCGCCAACAGCATCTTTCACAAAATTCGTGATCAGCCCCACATGGCCAGACCAGCCGGGGCTCTCTTTATCTACAGTAAGAAGAACCTGAAATTTACTGCGCCATTTTTCAATATCCTCTTTAAATAATATATCTTCAGGCGTTTTAAAACCCATTAACAGGCTTAATTGCCTAACTTCACCAGGGTGTTGATAATAGTAGTTGATCAGATTCCGTACAGGAGCTAATCCAGTACCTCCCGCAACAATAATAAGTGACTTATCTCGATATTGCTCTTTAGGGAAGCCCTTGCCGTAGGGGCCTCGAATGAAGAGAAGATCACCAGGTTTTAACTCATGCAGTTCATTGGTAAGATGCCCTACACGCCTGATGGTTAATTCGATCCAGCCAGGCTGCGCATTGCTTACGGAAATAGGGGCTTCCCCCACTTTGGGTATGGAAACCTCCACAAATTGGCCAAAATCAGGCTGTATATCAGTCTTCAGACGGAAGGTATAATCTGTGGTTGTTTCTTTGGTTATGGAGATGATTTCTGCAGGCTGGGGTAAATACGGGTTAGTTATCATGAGCTACTACCCCCTTTAACCCACTGATACACTGACTAAAAGAAATGTACTCCGGACAAACATCGTCACAGCGGCCACAGCCCACACACATGTGCATGTTAAACCGCTTACTGAAATCGTGGATTTTGTGCATTACCTTGAAACGCATCCTTTCCCCTTGCTGTTTTCGATAGGAATGGCCTCCCGCCATATCTGTAAAGCCGTCTACCTGGCAACTGGCCCACACGCGTCTACGTTCTCCGGCATTTTTGTTATCCCGGTAAAAAATATCCTGCATGGTAAAACAGGTACAGGTGGGGCAGGAAAAATTACAGCGCCCGCAGCCGATACAACGTTTGCCATACTGGTCCCAGTAAGGATGATCGTAAATTTTCGTACTCAGTCCTTCGGGAATATCCACTTGTATGTGATTTCTCTCAATAAATTGAGGTAATATGTCCTCGTTTTCTTCGTATCCGGCAAAATATCTTTTAAAGGGCTCGGAAGGAAATAAGTTGATTTTCTCCCCTTTAAAATTTAAGAAAGCATCATAGCCTTCACACTGGTTAGTTCCCAGGGAAACACAAAAGCAATTCTCGTAAGATTTTTCACAACCAAATACGAAAAAATGGGTCTTCTCTCTTAGACGCTTATAATAAGCATCGACAAACTGACCGTTCTCTAAGAATAATAAATCCAACCGTTTAATTGCATTAAAATCACAAGCTCGTAAAAAGACTATTTGTTTTTGGGGTTCAAATTTGGGTTCTCTGTACTCATCCTCTGTAAAGTAAAAAAGCGTCTGGCTAGGTGGAAATATGGTCTCTTTCGCTGAGAATTGTGATTTTCCATTAGTCTCTAAGTCTGAAAGAGATTCAATCTGACCATAAGTAATTAAGTCAGCATCAGAAAATTTCCCTTTATTCTTTTTACGTACTGGACCAATGAGTATATAGTCTTGTTTTAATCGCTGAAGCACAGTGTCAAATTCTGCATGGGTTAGAATATAGGCCATCCTCTTGACCCCCCTTTTCACATATTTTTCAACCCAACTGTACCAGTTTCAGAAACCGTTGAAAGTGATATATATCACAAAATAAAATACATAAGCAGGTTTTATAGTCATAAAGTTATCAACTTTAGTAGAATAGGGAGGCCTCTTGCCCATTTAGGGCCAGTGAAAAAATTAGGCGACTGAAAAACCCTGATTTTTTTGGGTTCTCAGTCGCCTAATTATTGTACTGAGCTATTTGGGGTAATTACTACAAGCCGAGATAAGCTTTTTCCACTTCAGGATTCTGCAGCAGTTCTCTTCCACTACCTGATAATACTATTTTACCTAACTCAATCACATAGGCGTGATGGGCATGGTTTAAAGCCATGGTGGCATTCTGTTCCACCAGCAGGATGGTCTTCCCCATTTCCTTAATCTGATGGATAACTTTAAAAACTTCCTGGACAATAATAGGTGCTAACCCCATAGAAGGTTCATCCATTAACATCAGTTCCGGATTCGCCATTAAGGACCTGCCTACAGCAAGCATTTGCTGTTCTCCTCCGGACATGGTACCGGCCAACTGTTTATACCTGGTCTTGAGAACCGGAAAAAGTTCCAGCACCCATTCCAAATCACGTCTAACTCCCTCTTTATCCTTCCTGGTATAAGCCCCCATCTCCAAATTTTCGGCTACCGTCATTTGCGGGAAAACGTGCCTTCCTTCAGGAATCAGTGAAATCCCCATTCTCACAATTTGGCTGGGTTTCAGTGTGGTGATATCCTGGCCTTTCCACAGGATCCTGCCTTCTTGAGGTTTAATTACTCCAGCTATGCAATTTAAGGTTGTAGTCTTACCTGCACCGTTGGCGCCAATTAAGGTGGTTATCTTACCTTCCTCTGCCGTAAAAGAAACTCCGTGAAGAACCTCCGTATGACCATAGCTTGCTTTAATCCCTTCAACTACCAGCATGGACGAGATCACCCTTTCCCAGATAAGCACTTATGACATCGGGATGCTTACGAATATGTTCAGGTCTTCCTTCCGCTATTTTCTTGCCGTGATCCAGTACGGAAATGGTTTCACAGATGTTCATAACCAGTTTCATATCATGTTCAATCAGTACGATAGTATACCCTTTTTCCTGCAGCAGTGAAACCAGGCGCAGCAGATTGGCTTTCTCCGTGGGATTCATACCGGCAGCAGGCTCGTCCAGGAGAATTAACTTAGGCTTAGCGGCCAGGGCTCTGGCAAACTCCACCAGGCGCTGCTGGCCGTAGGAGAGATTTTTTACCTGTTCATCAGCCTTTGTCTCCAGGCCCACAAAACGTAAGGCGTCCATAGCTTCCTGGAGGGCTACCTCTTCCCAGTAGCGCGATTTTTTCCCGTTAATCATGATGGAAAAGATGGGCGTAGGAGTATGAACGTGCTGCCCGATCAGTACATTTTCAATTACGGACATCTCTTTGAACAACCGGATATTCTGGAAGGTCCGGGCCACACCCCGGGGTACAAGCTGGTAGGGTTTAAGGGAATCTATTCTCCTTCCTTCCAGGTAAAGCCCCCCCTGGTCCGGTTGAATGAGTCCCGTGATAACATTAAAAAGAGTTGTCTTACCAGCCCCGTTGGGCCCGATAATGCCATGAACTGTTTGGGGTTTGACCCCGATAGTGACATCATCCAGGGCCTGCAGACCGCCAAATCTTTTACTGACACCCCTTACTTCGAGGATATTGGTAACTTCCGTCATTCTTATCACTCCATTGTCATTTAGCTGGAATAATCCTTTTTCCCTGCCAGGAACTGCCGGCTAAACCAATTTTGGCCCTGTTCAACCAGTCCGTACAGTCCTTTGGGCATATAGATAACTGTAAAGATCAGAATACCGCCGTAGATGACCAGACGCAGGGCCTGAAAAACACGTAAGGCCTCGGAAAGAAAAGTCAGGACAAAGGCCCCGATGACAGCCCCTACAATAGAACGGTTACCACCTATGACAGACATAGATAAAAAGGCCACCGATTCATCAAAGGTAAAATTGTCAGGACTGGCCACCCCGGCAAAAGAACCAAAAAGGGCCCCTGCCACTCCCGCATACACAGCGCTAATGACAAAAGCAGAAATCTTATAGAGGTTAACTGGTACACCCATGGCTTCCGCGGCCAATTCATCTTCCCTGATAGCCGTAAAAGTCCTGCCGATTTTTGATTTAGCTAAACGCTGGGCTACATAGGTCCCCAGGAGCAGGACTATAAAGATAAGGTAAAAGAAGTCCTTTTCTGAGGAAATCCGCATACCCATAAATTCCGGCAAAGGTATCCCTGTGAGACCTGCGGCACCCTTGGTAACCGGTGTCCAGTTCAGGAGCACCAGCCTGACGATCTCTCCAAAACCCACCGTAGCCAGGACCAGATAAGGCCCGGAAAGCTTCATAGCAGGAATTCCGATAATCAGACCGCAGATAGCGGCAGCCACTACAGCCACCAGCAAAGCCGCCCAAAAGGGGAATTTCAGGTTCATCATCAAAAGAGAAGAAACATAAGTACCAACGGCAAAATACCCGGCCTGTCCCATGGATACCTGTCCGGTATAGCCCGAGAGCAGGTTGAGGCCGATGGTAATGAGGGTGTAAATACCGCCCAGGTTAATGATGTGCAGATAATATATATTAGAAACTACCTGTGGTACCAGGAACAAGAGCAGTAATAAAACTCCCAGGATTCCATAAGTTCTCCATTTCGTTATACCTTTCATAAAAACAGCACCACCAGACCTTTAAACTTTTTGCCGGGTTTTACGTAAAAACAGACCCGATGGTTTTAACCACAGAACAAGAATCAGTAAAGCAAAAGTTATGGCATCACGGTAACCGGAGCTGATTTTTCCTCCCGCTATGGCCTCCACAATTCCCAAAAAGAATCCCCCTGCAATGGCACCGGGTATATATCCCAGTCCTCCGATGACCGCGGCTACAAAACCCTTTAAGCCGATGCCCGCACCCATGTTAAAGGTAACAAAGAAGATAGGTGCTACCAGGATGCCGGCAGCAGCCCCTAAGGCAGCACTGGCGGCAAAGGCTACACCGTCGGAACGCTGGGTATCAATACCCATAAGAATGGCTCCGTAGCGGTCCTGAGCTACGGCTCTAAGGGCCTTCCCTTCTCTGGTCTTCTTCAGGAAATACTGGAGCACCAGCATCAGACCAATACCCACTGTTACGATCAAGATGTCCTGAGGAGTAATACTTAACGCACCCAGGGTAATAGGTTTGGCACTCACAGGGGAGGAAAAAATCTGGGCATCGGGTCCCCAAATGACAAGAGCTATATTTCTCGTAATAATAGCTACCCCTAGGGTAGCGATCACTACGTTAATAGGGGGTGCTTTTCTTTCTCTCAAAGGACGCAGGATAAAATACTGGACCAGGACCCCTACGCAGGCCACAAAAGCCATAGAAATAAACAGGGCCGGGGTAAAACCAAGGTTTAAAAGCTGAAACAGAGTGAAACCCAAATAGGCCCCCAGCATCACCATATCGCCCTGGGACCAGTTCAGTACCCCTGAGGCAGCATAGATTAAACTATAGCTCAAAGCTACAAGGGCATAAATTGCCCCGATAGGCAAACCATTTAAAAAGTATTGCAAGATCCCACTTCCCTTTAGCTCAATTGTTTAGGAAAAGAAGGCCGGTTCCTTTCAGATCCGGAAAGAAACCGGCGGCTTTCCTCTGTTTATTCATTAGTCATAACGGCTTTGACCAGTTCGAACTTATCACCTTTGATGGTGGTGATTAAAAGACGCTTACCGATATCATCACCTTTTTCATTAAACTTTGGTTCGCCTGTGACGAGTTTGAGACCAGCGGTCTTCGTAAGAGCATCTCTTAAGGCATCAGGTTTGTTGCTGTTAGCCTTTTTCACTGCCTCCGCAATGATGTACACGGTATCGTAAGCCTGGGCAGCATGAGGGATGGGATTCTCATTGTATTTGCTCTTGTACTTTTGCACAAATTCCTTAACCTTTTCATCAGTGGAATCAGGCAGGAAGGTCTGGGTTAAAATCAGTCCCTGTACAGCATCGCCACCCAGTTCAATGAGTTTTAAGGCAGCCATACCGGATGCTCCGAAGAGCTGAGCTTTGACGTCTAACTGCTGGGCTTGTTTGGCAATGAGGGCTGCTTCCGTATAAAGCCCCCACATAAAGATGCCCTGGGCGCCCTTTTCTTTAATGGTCAAAAGTTGCGGTTTAAAGTCCTTATCGCCGTTGTTATAGGTAGGAGTGGCCACCAGTTCCACACCATATTTTTGCGCAGCAGCGGCCAAGAGTTTGGCCCCACTCTGACCATAGTCGTCGGCTGCTGTGAAGGTAGCCATTTTTTTGATTCCCAGGACTTCTTTAGCATATTTGACCAGGGCATTAGCCTGGAACTCGTCGTTTACAGCGGTACGGAAGATCCACTTGTTATTTTGCTCGGTAATTGAAGCACCCGTTGAACCGGCGGTAATTTGGGGAATACCAGCCCGGGAAGTGACAACCATATCAGCAAGAGTAGCAGAACTGTGAATAGCCCCGATAATCACATTAGCCTGGGACTGCTGGAGCAACTTGTTGGTGGCACTGGCTGACTTTGTGGGGTTTCCCTCGTCATCTTCAAAGAAAACCTCCAGTTTCCATTCGCCGGCACCCTTGTTGGCATTAATCTCATCTACTGCCATCTGTATAGCCTTACGCTGTCCCTGTCCCAACTGGGCACCGCCACCGGATTCAGGGCCTACTACACCGATTTTCAAAACTTTTTGAACTGATTTCTGACCACAGCCTACGGTCCCCAGCATACTGCCCAGTAAGAGGGCCAGCATTAAGATCACAGCGATTTTCTTATGATAGCGAAACATCAGGAACTCCTCCCTTTTCCTACTCTCAATTTCTATCACTACTGGAACGAGACAAGACTTATGTTCTGACTGAGCACCTCCTAAATCTTTAATCTTTCAATCACCTTAACCAGGTTGTCCACAACATGGTCATGGTAGATTTGCCCTTTTTCTTTGGAACTTTTACTGGGTGTACCCGTTGTACCCCCTGCTGCGTCAACAGATTTCTGCATGTCCTTAATGGTACTGGGAACATAACATAAAGTGTCACCGGGATAAGCAGGGTCAACGGAATAGAACTCATGTTTCTGTACCGGGTTATCCTGGGCTTTTTCCAGGTGAACCAGATGGGGGTATTTATACAACATGTGGGAAGTTTCTATTTCTTCCGAATGTCCCACCGGACCGTAACCCAATTGAGGTACAATCTCTTTGGACATATAAGCGGGGTCAAAGAGAACTACTTTGACACCCAGTACCCGTTGAGCCCGTTCAGCCGAGATTTGCATCCAGGGAATATTTACTATTCTATGCCCGTTAACGACCACAAACTTCTGGAACCCGTGTTTATGTAAAGATTCAATAATATCATATAAAACTTCAATCAAGACCTCAGGTCTTAGCGTAATAGTACCTGGCAAAACCATGTGATGGGGGCTCCAGCCAAACCAGAGGGGTGGAGCCACCGGGACACCTGTTTTTTCAGCGGCGTCCTCGGCCAGCATCATTGCCACCATGGTATCCGTCCCTAGGGGAAGGTGGCTCCCGTGCTGTTCAGTGCTGCCCACAGGAATGATAATCACCCCGCCGGACTTTTCTTTTAATACTTCAATTTCATCCCAACTATTCTCCTGTAACCAGACGTTCACTTTCATTACTCCTCCCATAATGACTAAATAAAATGTAGTCAGTCAATAGCGTATCGTCTAAATATTATATGGTTATTATTTTACTATCTCCGTCTATTGGTAGCAAGCATTTGTTTATATGACATATACATTAAATACAACATACCGAATCTTTTGCATTTTTGTACTATAACAGCTCAGGTATGGGAATAGTAATCCCAACGGTGGGTTTCAATAAGGAGAGCTTTAATCCCCTGTTCTCTCATATCTCACTTGCCAGTTGCTCTATCTTATCTGATTCGTAAATATAAGTCCTGCAGATTGCTGGTATATAAAATAACTATGTAAAATTTGTAAATTTACTACAAACCCTCAGTCTGGTAATAAGGTTGTCTTGAGACACATAATGTTATAAACTTGATACTGGGAGGAAATAACAAATTAGTTAAAGAGGTGAAGATTATGAGCAATATCAAAGATGTAATGAGAGAACGCAGGAGTATCAGGAATTATAAAAAGGGTGAAAAAATCTCCCAGGAAACCTTGAATAAAATTTTAGAACTAGCCTCTACGGCACCTTCCGGCTGGAATCTCCAACATTGGAAGTTCATTCTCATTCAGGAACAGGAGAGAAAGCAACGCCTCCTCCCTATTGCCTATAACCAGCAACAAGTAGCAGACTGTTCTGCTTTAGTCATTGTACTTGGCGACACTGAAGCCTACAAAAATGCTGAAGAGCTTTACAGTGATGCCAATTTAGTCAAGCAAATCCAGGAGGGCTACATAAACAATGAAAATTCACGGCTAAAAGGGGCCATTCTAAATCCTGCTCTTGCCGCTATGCAGTTAATGCTTGCGGCCAAAGCTAATTGCATCGATACCTGCCCCATGACCGCCTTCGATCAGGAAGCTCTCCGCAAGGAATTACGGATTCCCGAAAGGTATATTCCAGTAATGATGATCACTCTCGGTTATGCTGCAGAGCAAGCAGCTCCAACCGGTCGTTTCCCGTTAGAAAGAGTAGTAATTAAAGAAAGTTTTTAAAAAAGCGTCCCCGGTAAAGACAAACTCTCACGTTAGAAAGACAATAAAACGTAGGGTCTAGGACCCTACGTTTTTCATTTCATATATAAATGTATAAATGGGTATCTTCCAATTTCATACCACACTGAATGCGCAGGATCCAGGTTTGAATGTAAAAAGCTGTGTCCCGGCAATGGTGGATTCGGAATCTCTTCTTTCTTAAATATGGTTTGGCGGCTTATTTGGGGCCTACTGTACGCTTGAACAGGAATGTAGTGGTATAAATGCTAACGCTGTGTTATCATAAATATGTCAGGGGGTTGTTAATTTATGGAGGAAAAATTACTTAAAACAATTCTTGAAAAATTGGATAAGTTAGAGGAAGGGCAAAAAGCATTACAGGAGAGTCAGAAAGCATTACAAGAGGGTCAAAAAGCATTACAAGAAGGTCAAAAAGAAATATACCAAATTACCCGTAGTTTAGAGGATAAAGTTGAAGTCTTATCTGCCACAGTAACAAGGCTGGAAGAAAAGTTTGATCGTCTTGAAGGCAGGGTTGCATCTCTGGAAAATAGAGTAGAAACTGTGGAAGCAAAATTAATAAAACAGAGCAAATACATAGCAGATAAATTTGACCAATATGATATGGAACTTTATGATTTAAAAAACCAATAGGAAAGCATACTGGCTTTGTCTTTTAAGGTCGTAAAAACAAATTAAAAATATCTGCATTAAAGCAAGGTAAAAATCATAGTAAATTTTAGCTCGGTTAACCCAGGAAACAACTAATTGATGTCCTACAAATGGAGACAGCACATATCCGCAGGGTAAAGTAGGTAAAGTAACGAAAGACCCAGGGTGAGTGTAGAACAATTGGATATGCAGTTATTGCGAAGTCTTATCGATGAAAGTATCCCATGGTTGCAAAACACACAAAAAAAGACACCTCTTTCGGTGTCTTTATCTTTTCAAAATGGTGCCCGGAGCCGGACTTGAACCGGCACGGGATGTAAGTCCCGCAGGATTTTAAGTCCTGTGCGTCTGCCTATTCCGCCACCCGGGCATGTGGTATATATTGTTTGTTTTACTAGTATTCGATAACCGATATCCGCTTTCCGATATCCGAAAACTATTAACTTTCCTCGGAAGTCGAAATTCGGTAATCGGATAATCGTAATATATTAATGTTTGGAGGTGCGGGTCGGATTTGAACCGACGGATGGCGGATTTGCAGTCCGCAGCGTTAGCCTCTTCGCCACCGCACCACACCATGTTTCAATCGGTACAGAGGATATTTTATCAAAAATTTCTGCTTGCGTCAAGTTGAATATTTTTCCTAGAATCCCGTAAGGCGAGCAAGTTCTGTGCCAAGTTCCGGTGTTCCCGCAGCAATCACATTAAACTTGAGTTTCTTGAGTAAACTAACCTCACGGGTTTTGATTATATCATACAAGAAAGTATCATGCAAGCTAATATTAGTTTGTCCGTTTAAATAAACTTTTAGCTGAAAATCTCCACCGGCACGTTGGATCAAGTGGAAAGGCTGACAAATGTCTGTAACCTTCAAGCGTTTGCCCAGACTGACATAAGCATCATACTGGCCGCTGGCCACCTGACAGAGGTCCAGGATAGAAGAGCCCGCCCGCCTCAAAACCAATTCACTGGTTAACAGATTTAGTTGGTTAATGGGCGTTGAGTTTTGTACATCAAGATCAATACCAATCACAGACTTCTTTTCCAGCTTGGTAAGCGGTGATGTCTTAAGCTTTAGTTCCTCCCCTTCACTCTGGTAGTAGGAACCTTCATCGGAGGAGTAATACCATTTATCTGCAAATATTTCTTTTTGCATGGTATATTCTAAAGCCTGGTGATTACCCTTAATCTCCAGATTATCTAATTTACCAAAGGCAATAGATACGGAGAGAATAGGCGATGGTGTCATCCATGGCCTTACATTATTAGACCCATCAATAGGATCTACCAGCATAAAATGTTTGGGATTATCGCCGATAACCTCCACACCCGTTTCCTCACTGACCAGGATGACGGGAAAATCCACTTTTTTTTCATGAACAAAATCAAGAACAGTCCGGTTAATGACCTCATCAAATCCTGTGGGAATATCTCCTGAAACATTGTGGTACTCATGTTTGAAAAATAAAGAACATTGGGGAGATTTCATCTCTTCCCGGGCTACTCTATTTATTTTCTCTATAAGATCTCTGCCATACCGGTAATAAAACTGCTTATCCACCCCATTCACCTTCCCGTCCTTACTGATATATCCCACTACAGACATTATTCATTATAGTTCATGAACAGCGTACACTCAATACAGCAAAATAGTCGTAGCCAATTTTAGAAAAAAAACAAAAAACCCGGCCTGAGCCAGGTTATATTCTTCTGGAGCGGAAGACGGGATTCGAACCCGCGACCCTCGCCTTGGCAAGGCGATGCT
>CAZWTM010000070.1:8868-12630 GCA_964637385.1 uncultured Peptococcaceae bacterium | reverse complement strand
CTTTTATTGGAGACATTTCTGTCCCTTTTGCAACATATTACTAAGCTGATCGTAGCCCGCCACCCGCTACCAGCTACCCGTAAATTTACTGCTAATTCGGTTTTCGGGAAGCGTTAGTGACTAACAACTACCAACTAACAACTACCAACTAACTTCACCGGGCAAAGACGTGCCTGCCGATGCGGGCAATAATAGGTCTGGACCAGATCCATCTTGAGGTGGCCGTAGCCGGATTCCAGTAATACAGAGCTCCCCCTGTGGGGTCCCAGCCATTAATGGCTGCACGGGCTGCCTTTACCGCCGATTCTGTAGGAGGACGGTAATACTGCCCGTCGGAAACAGCATCAAAAGCACCAGGTTCAAAAACGACACCATAAACAGTATTGGGAAAGTTGGGGTTTTTTACCCGGTTCACTATGACCGCACCGACAGCTACCTGTCCGACAAAAGGTTCACCCCTGGCCTCCCCGCTGATAATTTTCGATAAGACATATACATCATTGCTGGAAACAGTGCCACCCCGGCTGCTTTTGGCAGCTACCGCAGACTGGGCCTTATTCATAAGAGCATTCCAGGTCTTTGTGCCTACCACGCCATCAGCCTTTAGACCATTACGCTTTTGGAAAGCCTTTACTGCCTGGGCCGTCTGCCAGCCATACCTCCCGTCTGCTTTTCCTACGTTAAAACCCAGGGCTTTGAGCTTTGACTGCACCTGCCGTACATCAGAACCAGATACGCCGATGTATAAGGGCCGCGCCTGGGCTACGGCCACAAAATATGTGGTCAAGAAAAAGATTACTGTGAAAATAATTACCGCTATCCCCAACAACTTTCTCAAAACCGGGAAACCTCCTTTTCATTTAATACGGGAAAGCGTTTTTAGTATTTGTGATTTTGGCTCCACATATCCAGACAAAAACTAAAAAAGAACCCCGCAGGGTTCTCAAGGATTTTTTTTTCTTAGCCAATGGATATCAATATATTCAGGTATGCAGGCGGCACTTAGAAACAACAAATACACAGGATAAAATATAAGGAAGATTGTGGTAGTAAGAGAGGGGCTAAAGATAAGGGATAACAGCATGAGCGGAAGGCCGTAAATCAGGATATACAGGATAAGGTAACGGTTGGTCCCTAACCAGGTTTTTATCCCTAATTTATAACCAAAGAGAGGCATCATGAACATCCAGGGCAGGTAATACAAGGTATCTCCTTTAAGGGTATTATCTTCCCTTGTAATTTCCAGGGGAGTGTTTTCAGAAATTGTGCGCGCCCGGTAGACTATGGTTACCCCTCTGTACTGGGGCTCAGCCAAATCTATTAAGGTTTGCAGGGCTGGCAAAAAATTGGTAAAATTAACGAACTTCCTGTCAATATAAAAGGTCTGATCTTTACTTACCACCCATGCAGCAACCACTTTATTTTTTTCTCTTTCCACAATAACTCCCCTGACATTCCCGGCGGGGATCTTTACTTCCCCATACTGGTTCTGTAAATAAATATTTTTTCCAGGATAGTCTATGACTATTTTGGTGGTAGCCAGGGTTACCCCCTGATTGAACAATAGCAGATAAACGACAAAAAAGACTGCGCTGGCATAGTAGATAAAAAAACGATAAAATCCTCCTCTGGCTTCCATGATTAAACCCATACTGATCACAATGTGCAAAAGGAAAGAGACTACGAGCGGCAAAAAAAAGAGCACCGGGTGGTTCATAGTAAATTCCACTAGTTCCACCCCTCCTCATGGAAGCCCAGGGTAGTAATGCCTACAATAAAGGCTACAAGGCCCCACAGGAATTGGCGGTTCCCAATAAGAGCCAATCCCGTAAAAACTGTCAAAACTCCCAGGCTTTTGATTAAAGCAATAATCACTTTGAGGGCGGCCTGTTTCATAACTCCCGTCTCCCTAGCCGCATAGAAGAATCAATGCTGTAATACACTATTCTATGTATATGTATTCCTTTTTCCCCCTATGACAGGATCTTGAATACTACTTGCCAGCCTATTCCTAATGCTCTATACTAAATCTATAAATTGCTTCCCGCTAAACCCGATCTCCGCTACCCGAAAAATAAAGCTTCAGATAGAAAAGTCGGGTGCCGGGAGGCGGGAAACGGGAAACGTCGCTCAAATTTCTCGCTATATTCTGTAATTTTCAGAAACTTGGAGGGTATGTCTATGGATGTTAATGAGAGAGCACTAAAACTGCATGAACAACACCGCGGTAAAATTGAGGTAATCAGCAAGGTTCCTGTGAAAACACGGGAAGACTTAAACCTGGCCTATACTCCCGGAGTGGCTGAGCCCTGCCGTCGCATCCATGAAAATGAAAACGACGTGTACAAGTATACCAGTAAAGGCAATATGGTTGCCGTCGTTTCCGACGGTTCCGCCGTGTTAGGTTTAGGCAACATAGGCGCCAAAGCCGCTTTACCCGTCATGGAAGGCAAAGCCATCCTCTTCAAATCCTTTGCCGGGGTGGATGCCTTCCCTATCTGCCTGGATACCCAGGATGTGGATGAAATCGTCAAGACCGTAAAACTCATTGCTCCAGCCTTTGGGGGGATTAACCTGGAAGATATTGCCGCTCCCCGCTGTTTTGAAATAGAAGAAAAACTGAAAAAAGAACTGGATATCCCTGTTTTTCACGATGACCAGCATGGCACAGCCGTCTGTGTCCTGGCCGGACTGATCAATGCCCACAAAATTGTGAAGAAAGATTTAAAAGAAAGTACCATCGTCATTAACGGGGCAGGTGCTGCCGGTATTGCCATCGGTAAAATCCTCCTGTCTTATGGGGTAAAAAACCTGTACATGGTAGATAGAAATGGTATTCTCAACAAAAATCAGCCTGAAACCATGCTGAACTGGGCCCATGAAGAAATCGCGCAAGTAACAAATGCTGATCTGAAGCAGGGTAGCCTAAAGGATGCCCTAAAAGGTGCAGATGCTTTTATCGGTGTTTCCCGGCCCGGCCTTGTCACCAAAGAAATGGTGGCTACCATGAATAAGGGTGCCATCATCTTTGCCATGGCCAATCCCACACCGGAAATTTTCCCTGATGAAGCTAAGGCCGGGGGAGCAGCCATTGTCGGTACAGGGCGCTCCGATTTCCCCAACCAGGTTAATAACGTCCTGGTCTTCCCTGGACTATTCAAAGGAGCTCTGGCCGTGAGGGCTAAAGAAATCAATGAACCCATGAAGCTGGCTGCAGCCATGGCCCTGGCCGACATTATCCCGGAAAACGAATTAAACGACACCAATGTGCTGCCCTTTGCCTTAGATCCCCGGGTGGCTGATATTGTAGCCCAAGCCGTGGCCAAAGCGGCGAGGGAAACTGGGGTAGCGCGGGCGTAAATTAGTTGGTAGTTGGTAGTTGATAGTTGATAGTTGGTAGTTGATAGTTGATAGTTGGTAGTACTGGTGGTTTTTATCGGAATTCGGAAAGCAGAAATCGAATGTCTAATAATCGCAAAAAGAAGGCCTCGAAGGCCTTCTTTTTGCATGTAGTCTATTAGGCGAGCAGCCCGAAGAGGACGTAAGCCACAGCCAGGGCCAGCACTGTGTTAAAGAGAGTAGCAATTAAGAACACCACTGTGGGCTTGCCGCCGATGTGTTTGAAATCAGCAAAAGTGAGTTCCAAACCGATACAAACAAAAGCCAGGTTGAAGGCCCACTGCTGTAAGTTCTTAATAGCAGTTAGATCAGCCTTGTCAAAGAAGCCCATACTGGCAATGATGGAAGTTAAGATAAAGCCTA
>CAZWTM010000070.1:0-8768 GCA_964637385.1 uncultured Peptococcaceae bacterium | reverse complement strand
GCCAGTTCTTCTTTTTTGGCCAGCACAGAACCTGCTGCGGCAATGGCCGCGGACACGCCACAAACGGAAATGGCGGTGGCCATTACGGCTTTGAGGCTTTCCGGGAGCCCATACTTGTCACAGAGCCACCAGGTAAAGAAGAACACAGCAGTAATCATTATAAGACCTTGAATAATTCCTTTACCACCCACACTGACGATAACAGCCAGGTTCACGCTTGCACCCATCAGTACAAGCCCCGTTTTAAGGAAGAGTTCAGTCCGGATGGCAGGCTTAATCATTTCTTTTGTGTTAGTAGCAGTAACGATAGCGTTAGTGATTAAACCTAAAAGAGCGGCCCAGAGAGGGTACTCTAGCGCTTTTGAAAAATCTTTGCCCACAAATTTAGCAGAGTTATGGCTCAGCCAGTTTACGGCTAAAGCCAGAGCAGCAATTATAATAATACCAATGATGGTCCCCATTAGCCGGGATTGAGGCTGTTTTTGTGTATTTACGCTCATCTTTCAACTTCCTTTCTTTCTGTTTTACCAGGGTACCTTAGGAATAAACTTCATAGCCACCGCAAAGCAAAGGCCCAAACCCAGGATAACTGCCCACCAGTCTTCATGTAGCTTCATCATTACACCCCCCACGCTGCTCTTTATATGTACCATAAGCAATTGACTAATATGACTTATAAACCAGGACTTTATAAAAAGCATAAACAGGGCTTATGGTATTGTTGAAGATATTTCGCCCTCGAACCCACGAATACCTTCCGGCCTAGCGCAATATTTCACAATTTAACAATAAGGATATTTAACTCTATCTATAAAATTATTTTGTGATTGTGGGGGCAAGTACTCTTTCTTCATCCCCCTACACCTTTATAGGGAAAGTGATTCTTCCCCTCAAGCAATAAAGGCCTCTCCCTAAGCGGGAGAGGCCTTTATTGCTTTATTTCTTATACCATTGTTTTTTCCCATGAAGGTATTCCTTTATCCCAGGCCTGATCACAGGAATTAAAAACATCCCTTTAGCTCCGGGAGAAGACCTGTATCCTGTAAAATTTTTCGCAACTTCATGCTTGTTCACGTTCGCACATCCACTACCCAACTGGCCACCCAGGCCTCCTGCCCGGAAGTCAATGTAACCTTATACCAGTCTCCTTCTGCCCCTGTAATCATCATGTAGCCCCCCTGCGTCACTTTGCCTACCAGGGGATAATGGGTACCGGGGCCGTTTCGCACGTTGACGTAGCTGTGCTCTGCTTTCACATAGGCTTTATAGCCAATGGGATATTGATTAACAGAAGTGGAGTTACTGCTGCCGGACCCGTTGCCCTGGGTAATGGTGATGCTGCGGGTCGTTCCGTCCCAGGCCACCTGGGCCCCGAAATTTTCACTGACAAAACGGATTGGCACCATCAACCTGTTGTTAATCATGGAGGCAGGGGCCGCCAGGCTAACAAAAGCACCATTGACTTTGGCCAGCTTGGAATTGACCCAGAGTGTCATTTCTTTTGTTCCATACTTTACTGTCACATAGCTGCCTGCACTGTTATATTCGGTAGTTGCCCCCAGAGCGTCAGCCACGAAACGTAAGGGCACCAGGGTAACATTGTTGACAATGGTAGGGGCCGCATCCAGCACGGTTACCGAATTATCCACCTCGGCCAAAATACTGTCCACTCTTAAACGTACCGTTTTGTTCACGGTAACAGGTGTAGTGCCGGGTGGAATTACGGAAGAGGAGGCAGTTTTAATGACATACCAGTCGGAAAGAATGGTACCGGCACTCCTTAAGACTCCCACATCCAGTTTATACTGGGCAGGTCCGGGATTTTTGATGCCGGCGGCTCTATCGATGCTAATCACGATTTGCTCATTACTGGATAAAGTTTCGTCCAGGGTAAAGATTAGTTCCCCCTTCTTTGTGTTTACCAGAACTCCGGCGGCAGTTCGGCCATTTACCTTCACATGCTCTTTACTCACCGTAGAGGGAATCTCCGTACCGCTGGGAAAGGCCAGGATTAAACCGGTAACTGTGCTATCAAACCTGTAAAGCAGGCCAGGCTTGATGGTGATGGTATAAGCGGCCTGCTGTCCAGCTCCGTCGGGGGTAACCACAACACTGAGGCCTACTCTGCTTTCTTCAGCGGAAGAGCTGCCTTCCTCCGTCTCATACGGGAAAGAGGTGATTTCCCGTGTCTCTGCCGAGGTGGCTACTCTAATGGTATTATAGGCGGAAGCCCGGGGATTTTTAATCTGGGCTTCGGAGGAAATCACTAACTCCACGGCCCCGTTGGCAGGAATCGTTAACCCCGCCGGCAATTGAAGGGTAATTTTATTTCCCTCTATGGTCAAGGTTTGACCGGCTAGAGTGTACCCGTTAATGGTTATGTAGCGGCCATCTACCCAACCGGGCATCCCCGTACCGGAAGGAAAGGTAAGGAAAATCTTATCTACCCCTCCCGTTAATCTGCCGTTGGGTGAAGTTTTAAAACTGATCCGGTACACAGGGGCTTTTCCGCTTTCCCCTGTGCTGATGCTGACTTTAGGTTTGCTTACGCCATTAGAATATTCATAATCGGTAATATAAAAAGGTTCTGTCCTGACTTCCTTCGTGTCCTGAGAGGTGTAAAGGGCAATCTGATAATACCCTGCTTCCCGGGGATTGCGGATGACACTGCTGGCGATGCCGATTTCCACCTCTTCTCCCGCTAAGATATTCACGGCGGAAGGTACAGTCAGGGTCAAAATATTGTTGGATAAATCCAAGCCCGCCACATCACGGCTGTTGCAAGAGACATTGCCCGCTGTAATATTTGAAGAAATGTTAATCCCTTGTGGGAACTTGAGGGTAACGGTATCTCTCCCTCCCATTAAAGTATGGGGAGTCGTAAATCGTATAAAATAAGAGACAGGTCTGTCTACCACATTGTCACGCAGGATAAGCTCCGGATTTGTTACTGCTGTATAACTCCCGAAAATCTTTACACTCCGGTCAGCCGCGGTTACGGATAAAGGGAAAGAGCACAGCCCTGCTATCAATGAAATGACAAGCAGATAACAAAGCTTTCTCCTCACGTAATCGCCTCCTTATCTTCTATTTCTCTCCCATTCCAAAAGAGACCAAAGCATAGGCCTTTGGTCTCGTAACTTCTCAAGCTTGTAATTTTTTCGCAAACTCCCGGCCGAACTCCACACATTGGGCCAGTTCTTCTTCCGTGGGATTATACTGGACACGGATCCCTTCCTGCACTACCTTGATACCGGCCTGTTCCAAACGTTCGGAAATATTTTTCACTGCTTCCCCGCTCCAACCGTAAGAGCCGAAGGCAGCCCCCACTTTGTTTTTGAATTTCATGCCCTTCAGCAGTTCCAGTACGGCGGCCACTGAGGATAAGAGGCTGTTATTTACCGTAGAACTCCCCACAAGGACGGCTTTGGCCCTGAAAACATCAGCGATAAGCTCGGTATGGTCCGTCTTGGCAGAATGGATAATTTTATAGGCCAGACCCTCTCTTTTCAACCCTTCGGCAATGGCATGGGCCATCTTTTTCGTGGCTTCCCACATGGTGTCATAAATAACAGCCACAAAATCTTCCTGGTAGTCTCCGGCCCACTGGTAATACTTGTCCACGATCTGCAGGGGGTTGTCCCGCCAGATGACGCCATGACTGGGAGCAATGATTTCCACGGGGAGATTTAAGGATTTAAACTGGTCAATCTTCTGCCTTACCATCTTGCTGAAGGGGGTAAGGATATTGGCATAGTATTTCAGGGCTTCCTGGTACAGCTCACACTGGTCCACCTGATCGTTGTAAAACTGAGAGGTGGCATAATGCTGTCCAAAGGCATCATTGGACAAGAGGACATTGGCTCCCTTGACATAGGTGAACATGCTGTCTGGCCAGTGCAGCATGGGGGCTTCAATAAACATGAGTTCATACTCGCCCAGGCTAAGGGTATCCCCGGTTTTCACAACCTGAATGTTCCAATCCTGGTGGTGGTGTTTCTTTAAAATCTTGGCCCCGTTTTGGGTGCAGTAAACAGGAACGTGGGGAATTTTGGACATGAGCAGGGCCATACTCCCCGAATGATCAATTTCCGAGTGATTGACCACAATGTAATCAATATTTTGAAGACCTACGTTTTTTTCCAGGTTGGCTACAAATTCTTCTTTGAAAGGGTCCCAGGCCGTATCCACTAAAACGGTTTTCCGGTCTTTGATGAGATAAGAATTATAGGTAGATCCCCGCCGGGTGGTATATTCTTCACCGTGGAACTTTCTGAGCTCCCAGTCTTTGATGCCTACCCAGTAGATGTTCTTTTTTATTTCAAACATGCTTTAGCCCCCTTTTCTTAATTTACTTCTATCCTATCTAATAAGAATGATTCCTGCAAGTACTCTGGTAAACTTTACCGTTACTATTTGCCTGTAACCTGTTTCAACTTGCATAATATAGTATTATGCCGGAAGTTATACCATTCTGGAAAATCAAGGGGGGAGGGGATTATGCTATACTGTCTGTGGCGCAAGCTAACGCATATTTTGGCAAAACCTCAATTTTCCCCTTATGTACTGTACCGTTAAACTAAACTAATGATGCCTGGTCACTGTCAAAATCCTCTACAAGATACAAATGGCGTTCTTTTTTATCCGGAGCAAGGGAACACTTATTTGTCCAGGTTTTATCTCCCAAATTTTCACCGCAATAAGGGCATTTCCAATCGGGATCATCATAAGCGGAATAGGAATTTCCCCCGCAAGCAGGACATGTTTTTTTAATCATGGCAGACTTTCTCCTTTATTTTTTTAGGATGTTTTTAATAGATTATATGTGGGGATCCCCCGGGCTATTACTGTTGGATTGTGAATGGAAAAATAATAAGCAATACAAACGCATAGAATGCATTCATATTGCCTCATCCGGGCTTTACTAATAATCTTATTTATGTCAATACTAAGAATAGCAAATAATGAGTCCTTATAGAGGACTAATATAATAAATACATCACTACACTAATAAAAGATATAATCAGAGCACCAAAAACCAAGACTTTCACGTAATCATTAGATGGGGGAAGGCCTTTCTTTTCTCTCATTAGGTATTGTTCTCCTTGAAAAAAAATCACATATAAAAATATACCACATCTCTTGCATTCTGTCAGTCATGTTTTTTTACGTTTAAGCCAATTACTGAAGTGGCTATCAAAATGAAAAAACCCTGTTTTAGGGAACACCAAAACAGGGGTAAAACTTATGTTCACCCTGGTTACCGGCAACCCGACCATCATGGCCCCCGCAAGGACTTTAGACTCGTGGCTTTGCGTCCCTGGCTTTCGCCAGGTTTGCCTTTATCAGTGATATAATCTTTGCTACATGGTTACACACAATTCCATAAAACGGTGTCTAATAACCTTTATTCTACACGAAACAGCATATTCCTTCTCTATTTATTAAATAATTCTAATAAAACGGGACTGGGGCTCTATGTCCCAGCCCTTAAGGCTACCTTGCCTTTATTCGCAATGACTTTCGTAATATCCAGCAAATAACTAAATTCATCTATTCTCGTGATAAACCCCGTTAGGAGGTACACTATCAAGCCAATGGAAATATCAATCCCCACCCTTAGGGCCAATAAGATTTTACTGCCTGTGAGGGTTTTAACTAGAATAGCATCCATCCCGCTGACAGCAAGACCCATGATCAGGGAAGCAGCAACTACCTTGCTGGCAAAGATAAGCAAGTCCTTGTTTATAATTCCTTTCACTCGTCTGCCTAATATGGCAACGAGCAGAAGGGCATTAACAGTACTGGCTATGGAATTAGCCAGGGCAAGACCGAGATGCTGACCGCTTTTAACCAATAATACGGAAAGCCCAAGGTTTATAGCCACAGTTACCACTGTCACCTTCACAGGGGTTACCGTATCCTGCAGAGCATAAAAACCCCTAGTAATGACTGGCCCCAGGCACTGACCGATTAACCCCACTGAAAGGAGCAGCAAAGCCCCTGTAGTAAGATAGACCGCCCGCTCATCAAAGGCACCCCGCTTAAAAAGGAGCTCCACTATGGGATGCCTGAGAATCATTAATCCCATGACTGCAGGGGCAGTAAAGAGGAAGACCATCTTTGCCCCTCGCGCCAGAGTACCCGTAAACCGGCCCATTTCTTTAAAGGCCACAGACCGGCTCAAGCTGGGAAATATGGCTGTACCCACCGCCATTACAAATATACCCTGAGGGAGAAGTATCAGCTTTGTGGCATAGTTCAGTGCGGAGATGGAACCTTCATTTAGACCCGAACCAAAGAAATAGTAAATCAGTACATTTAACTGACCCACACCACTTCCTATGAGAACGGGCAGCATGAGACGAAAAACTTTCTTTACACTCTCATCCCTGATACTGATTAAACCAATAAAGCGAAAGCTCGTCTTCTTAATAAAGATTATCTGAAAAAGGGCCCCCATAGCAGTACCCACTAACATACCTAGAGCTGCACCGTAGATTCCATAATTACGCCCTAGGGTAAAGACCGCTCCTATGACCGCTATATTGAGAATAACGGGGGCCATGGCCGGGGGCGCAAAGATATTACTTGCGTTTAATACACCCATTAAGAAGTTTGTGATAGTAAAAAAGAGGATAGCCGGAAAGATCAAGATGGCCAAAACTGAGGCTAGCTCCAGGGTTGACTCGTTAAACCCCGGTGCAAATAGCCTGATGACGTACTCGGAATAAGTAATGCCCATGAGAACAATAATCCCCATGATAAAAACAGCCACCACAAATACTGTAGTAAAAATTTTCCTGGCTTCCAGCACCTGCCCCCTGGCCATGTACTCCAGAAAAATAGGAACTACCACAACCACCAGGGCAGAACTTAGTATGCCATTAAACATATATGGAATGTTAAAGACCACCAGAAAGGCATCAGTAACACTGTTGGCCCCAAACTGCTGGGCTATAACTGCCTCCCGGGCAAAACCCAGTATCTTTGATAGTACTGTGATTACGGCTATAACCAGCGTAGCTTTAGCTACCGTACCCGCTTTTTTATTGTCCATATTTAACTCCAATACTTATACAAAATTTCTCAATCTACATGGCAGCATTAAGCCGTAAGCAGTTTCCCTGTAACCTGTCAGCACTGCCTTGGTTCATAATATCTATCATATAATTCTTTAACTGCAGTAATTTATCGTTAGCCTCAACTTCACTACCACCACAAACACCAAAATAGATTTTAAGCTTTGGCTCAGTACCGGAAGGACGAATGCACAACCAGGAAGCATCCTCCAGGATATATTTCAAGACGTTGGACTTGGGAAGACTGATTAGTTCCTCCCTGCCTTCTAACAGGTATGATCTTCTCTGGTTTAGATAATCCTCCACAGCGACAATTCCCTTACCAGCTATGGTGAGAATATAACCTTTTCGGAAATCTTCCATTACCTTCACAATTCTCTCCTGGCCCTCTTTCCCTTCCAGGTTCACAGAGAGCAAATCTTCCCGATAGAAACCGTACTTGCGGAAAATACGCTGAAGCTGCTCATAGAGGGTAAGCCCCTTAGTTTTATAGTAAAGGGCCATCTCCGCAGCCAGAAGACAAGCCTGAACGGCATCCTTATCCCGCACTTCATCACCAATGAGGTAGCCATAGCTTTCCTCATAGCCAAAGAGGAACTGTCGTTCACCTTTCTCCTTGAATTCCTTTATTTTCTCCCCTATATATTTGAAGCCGGTCAGGGTATCAATGGTCTCGATTCCATATGCCGCAGCTATGGCTCTGCCAATTTCCGAGGTAACAATGGTCTTAATTACCGTACCATTGGGCGGACGCAATCCCTGGTTCTGCCTCTGGGAGAGAATATACTCCAGAAGCAGGGCCCCCAGCTGGTTTCCTGTGATAACTCTGTATTTGCCCGCATCATCCTTCACAGCTACACCCACACGGTCTGCATCGGGATCAGTAGCCAGCAGGATATCGGCATCAATTTTCTCTCCCAGCTTCATAGCCAACTCAAAGGCTGCATGCTCCTCAGGATTAGGGTATTTTACCGTAGGAAAGTTGCCATTGGGACATTCCTGCTCGGGAACCACGTGTACATTCCTGAAGCCCATTTCCCTCAGGATGCGTGTTACAGGCTTGTTCCCGGTACCATGGAGTGGCGAATATACAATAGTGATTTCCTGCCCCCGGTCCTTTATCAGTTCAGGCTGCAAGGACAAAGTCTTTACATAGGAAATATATTTCTTTACCAGTTCATCCCCTGGAAAGACTATCAGCCCTCGCAGAACAGCTTCATCATAGTCCATTGCGGTTACCGCAAGCTCATCAACCACCTTCGCTATCTCCTGAGTAATGGCATTTGCTATATTATCTGTAATCTGACCGCCATCGGACCAGTAGACCTTGTACCCGTTATATTCGGGGGGGTTGTGGCTGGCGGTGATGACTATCCCTGCAGTAGCCTCCAGTTCCCTTACAGCGAAAGACAGTACCGGTGTTGGCATCAGTTCCTTGAACACAAAGGCTTTGATGCCATTATCAGCCAGTACCTTCGCCGCTTCTACGGCAAACTCCCGGGACATCCGGCGGGAGTCATAGGCGATAACTACCGAGGGCAGCTTATCCCAGCGGATGTTTTTATGTATGTATAAAGCTAAACCCTTGGTAGCCTTGCGGACGGTATAGATATTCATTCTGTTGGTCCCCGCTCCGATGATGCCACGCAAACCCCCTGTACCGAATTCCAGATCTTTGTAGAACCT
>CAZWTM010000069.1:0-13026 GCA_964637385.1 uncultured Peptococcaceae bacterium | reverse complement strand
ATTATATAAAGATCGAAAATAAATTCTTGACGGTTATTCTATCCAGGTCTAAAAATATATAATATTACAACATTACAAAACATTCGATATAGCAGGGAGGATGAATTATGGCCTTAGTAAACTTTAAAAGAAATCCTGCAGAAGCATGACGGGGCTGTGGGTGCCTTCAGTACATATGATTTATATACAGCCCTTGGCATAATTCAGGGAGCAGAAAAAGCAAATTTGCCTGTCATTGCCATGTTAGGCGCTCCTGTCATTAGTAAGCCGGGTTATATACGCCTGCCTCCATTTTAGGCAGCTGCCGCTATAAGCTGAAGGACGACGATTATCCAAAAATCCTGGAATTTTTTAAAGCAAATAATATCAGATACTTTGTCTATATTGGCGGCAACGATAGCATGGATACCTGCAACAGGATTTCCAAACTGTCCCAGAGTGAGAATTATGAAATGCAGGTGGTGGGTATTCCCAAGACCATCGACAATGACCTGCCTTATACCGATCATTGTCCGGGTTTTGGTAATTTCATTACGGATGAATTCCGTAAGTACTGTCTGCCCTTGCTGGGTGATCCATTACCCGAGTATGCAAGGCTTATGAGCAAACCCGTTACCTTGCTATAGCAATCATCATATCCCCTCCCAATTAATCGAGACTCCAGTAAGTTATATGCTTACTGGAGTCTTTGTCTTGCCAAAAGATGAAAGGTATGAGTATATTATTCTTAACCGCGAATATAAGGAGGAGAGACTATGGGGAAAGAGGCTAGGGAAAACATCAAAGAAAAACTTCAGGAATTGTTTGACGTAATTAAAGATGAGATGGCGGAAGAAAGCAAAGAAATCAGAGAAAATATTCTCATGAAGGTAAACGAGGTAAAATCTGTGCTGGAAGAAAAATGGCAAGATATTGAGGATAGTTCCAAAGATTCCCTTGAAAAACTGGTTGATGAACTTGATGCTAAGGCTCTGAAAATCTCTTATACTGTGCAGGACAAATACAGTGAAGGGGTAAAACTTACAGAAGATTTCAAGCAGGCTGTTTACAATAAGTGGCAGGACATCGAAGAAACAGTGGATAAGATGAAAAAGGAACTGGAAGCTAAAGGTTTAAAAATTAAATACACCGTTGCAGAAAAAGTATCCCAGGGACTGGAGAAAAAAGATGAAGCTGTGATTCAAGCTGCCGATGCCCTGACAGGTACCATAAATAAAGTAAAATGTGCCCTGATTTCTACCGGGTGTAAAGAAAAAGAAGAATAAGGAGGACTGCTTTTGGCACCACTTACTTAAGTGGTGTTTTGCTTTAATATCCTTTTTAAAAGTGCTATTTATGGATATGTTTCTTGAATTTACAGGAAAAAACAAATACAATGTCTTTAGCAATGTTGTAATATTATTATTTTTAAAGGAGGTGGGGAACAGTGGACATGAACAATGCAAGTCCCTTACATTATCAAATTACCCAGGAATTACGTGAGGAGTTAAAACAAGGACGCTGGAAGGCTGGAGATCTTTTTCCCACCGATAAACAGTTTATGGAGAAGTATGGAGTCAGCAGCACCACTGTACGCCGTGCCATTTACGAACTTGTGAAGGAAGGCTGGTTGGAACGCAAGCCGGGTAAAGGTACTTTTGTGAAAAGCGAAATGACCGAAACTTTACAGAGATTAACCGGCTTTTTTGAAGAAATGGTCAACAAGGGGCTAACTCCCAGCGCAAAAATTATCAAGATGCAGCCTATCGTAGTCATGCCCAAACTCCTGGAACAGGTGCCGGAGCTAAAAGAATTTAGAAAGGACAATCTCTATTGTATTACCAAAGTGCAAAAGATGAACAATTTGCCTGTGGCTTATATTCACAGCTATTGGCCCCGCGAGATTGGGGAAGAACTGGCTAAGCATGATTTAACCAAACAAGGGATGTACCAGATTGTTTCCGGTATGGGCATTATGCTGGAAGAAGCAAATCAGATTATCTCTGCCACTGTAGCGAAAAAAGAAATCGCTAAAGCTTTGGAAGTAACTGAGGGCTCACCTCTCCTGGAGATGCGGCGGATTGTCTATAACAATAAGAAAACCCTGGAGGTTTCAATAAATTATTACCGGGCTGACCGTTATAAATATCATGTTAAGTTAAAATGGAATGATATTTCCAGTAAGGAAGGCATGATTTTTAATGTAGAATGAGGGCTTGCCATTGATGCAGGCCTTTTTTTAGTTGGTAGTTGGTAGTTGTTAGTTGTTAGTTGTTAGTTGATAGTTGGTAGTGACAGACGCTCCCCGTTTCCCGATTTCCGCTGCCCGAATTAGCAGTATATTTTCGGGTAGCTGGTAGCGGGAAGCGATTAACTTAGTCAGAAATCGGATGTCGGATAGTCGGATATCGTTTGTTAGTCCTAGTTATTATAAAAGTGTTAATTTCTACTTAATTTTTATGATTGACGGGTTAAAACCTCCTCTTTAAGCCGGAAATTGCTGCCGAATATGCTAATGCCATCGGTCAGATGTTAACGATCAGCGGTGTTCAGTACAAGATCGTTTTGCTGACAGCGGCAAAGCCGGGATTGTAAGGGATATCCAGATGCAAATGGCCCTGGTAGACTCCCTGGGCTACTGCTCTACCATGCGTTTTGTTTATACCATGGATAAACAGGTGGATTTATTCAATCTGGCCACCGGTCTCAACTACAGTAAGCAAGAGCTCCTGGAAGTAGGGGAACGTATTCTTAACCTGGAAAGACTCTTTAATGTGCGGGAGGGCTTTAACCGAAAAGATGATACCCTTCCCAAGCGCTTCCTGGAAGAGGCTATGAAAGAGGGACCCAGCCAGGGCCAAACCATCAACCTGCAGTCCATGTTGGATGAGTATTATCAGGCCATGGGCTGGAGTGAAGACGGTATTCCTAAGGAAGAGACGTTAAAGAAGCTTGGGCTGTGTTAGTTGGTAATTGTTAGTGTGATGAAAAGGTTCAACCAGGTTGCTGGGAGAACCTTTTTTATTTCACTAGGAAAGCATCCCAAAAAGCCTCACGGGAGATAAAAAGGAAATAACAAGACGTAGTAGAATATTAAATATAAATACTAGGTGAATATTGGAAAATCCTAAAGTAAAAGATGTTTGCTGAGCTAAAAAGTTGAAGCATCTAAGGAGAAAAAGTTAACGTTTTTGACATCATCTTAAGGTATGAGGCGGAGGTTTAGGGTATGGAGATTACCGTTATCTTTGACCCGACACTTAGCAGGTATTGTCATACCGGGAGTAATAAGGTGACACTTGATTTCCCGGAAGGGACAACAGCTCAGCAAGTTTTAGACTACTTCAAAATCCTCCTGGGAGAAGTGGGTATTATTTTGCTTAATTCCCAGCTTGCTGACATGGAGACAATATTAAAGGATAAAGATGTGCTGCAACTATTTCAAGTTTTCGGAGGAGGCTAAGGGAGATGCCTTTTGGTTACACAGGTAAAATCATTCGTATCAATTTATCGACAGCTAAAATCAAGATTGAGGAACCCGGAGACCTGTTCTACCGGAAATATTACGGAGGGAAAGGTTTGGTTGCCTATTATTTGCTGCAAGAACTGCCTCCTCACATCGATCCTTTGGGGGAAGAAAATAAGTTGATTTTTGCCACCGGGATTCTTACGGGTGCTCCCGTAGCGGCTATGCCCCGTTTTTCTGTGGGAGCCAAATCGCCCCGCTTACCGGCGTTTTTGGCGAATCGGAAGCCGGCGGTTTCTGGGGGCCGGAGCTAAAAAAGGCAGGATATGACGCCCTTATCATCGAAGGGAAAGCTCCAGCACCGGTATATATCCATATCCATGATGATGAGATTGAAATTAAGGATGCCCGCCATCTTTGGGGAAAAGAGACAGGGGATGTCCAGGATTTAATCCGTCAAGAACTGAAGGACCAAAATGTTCGTATTGCCCAAATCGGTCCGGGTGGGGAGAATCTGGTAAGGTTTGCCTGCATTACCAATGAGCTGAAACACTTTAACGGCAGGAATGGCCTGGGGGCCGTCATGGGTTCCAAGAACCTTAAAGCGGTAGCGGTAAGGGGTACCAAGAGAATACCCTTTGCCGATGAGGAAAAGATTAAGGAAATCGGCAAAAGATAGCTTATAGTTCCCTGGAGCTAACACCAAAAAAGGTCCGAAACTTCAGCTATCTCCAGCAGTGGTGGAACTGGATTGGCTTATAGAGAAAGGGGTTGTTTAGATGCAGGAAAAAAATGTAGTGGTTATGAATAAGCGTGATAATGTGGCTACAGTAATAAGGGATGTGGCTGAAGGTGAAACACTGGTAGCGGAAAACATCATGGAGATTAAAACTCTCCAACCCATTCCCTTTGGTCATAAAGTGGCCCTGAGGGACATAGAGGCAGGAGAAGAAGTTATCAAGTACGGGGAATGTATTGGCGTAGCCTTTGCTTTTATCCGGGCCGGTGAACATGTGCATATCCATAACACAGAAGGACGCAGAGGACGCGGCGATCAACAGGGAGGTAGAGTTTTATGAAAGAGTTGCTGGGTTACTGGCGGCCTGATGGACAGGTGGGAATCAGGAACCATTTGGTCATCATGTCTTCCGTGGTATGTGCTAATAGAGCTACAGAGCTCATTGCGGCAGCAATTCCGGGGGCTGTACCTATTACGCACCAGCATGGCTGCGCCCACATCGGGGCGGATATGGAGACGGTCTTCCGCACTTTGGAAGGGACCGGCAAAAACCCAAACGTAGGGGCTGTTCTGGTAGTAGGCCTGGGTTGCGAAGTTATCGACGCAGCGGATCTGGCTCATCGTATTGCCGATAGTGGGAAACCGGTGGATTATGTATCTATACAAAAATCCGGGGGGACAGCCAGGACTGTAGAGGAAGGGACCAGAAAAGCCATTAAAATGGCAGAACGGTTGGGCCAGGCCAGGAGAGAGCCCTTTGGCTGGGAACACCTGATTCTGGGAACAGAGTGTGGGGGTTCTGATACCACTTCCGGCATTGCCGCCAATCCTGTGACCGGTGGTGTAGCTGACCGTGTTGTAAATTTAGGAGGTACGGTTATTCTTTCCGAAACCCCGGAAATCATCGGTGCTGAGCATATCTTAGCCCGCCGCGCGGCCACCCCCGAATTGGGTCAGAAATTGTTGGAACTGATCAAACAGGTAGAAACCCGTTATCTCCGAATGGGAGTTGATTTTAGAGGGGGGAATCCCTCACCAGGGAACATCAGAGGCGGCCTTACTACTTTAGAGGAAAAATCCCTGGGAGCCATCCACAAGGCGGGAACAAGCCCCATCCAGGAAATTTTAAATTATGCGGAAAAGCCTTCTAAGAAAGGGCTGGTAGTCATGGATACCCCGGGGCATGACGTAGAGTCCCTGACGGGCATGGCAGCCGGCGGCAGTCAGGTGTCTTTCTTTACCACCGGTCGGGGGACACCCACCGGTCATCCCATTTGCCCGATCATTAAGATTACAGGGAATCCTCAAACCTGGCAATGGATGGGAGAGGATATCGACATTAATGCCAGTACGATTATTCTGGGACGCGAAACTTTGGCGGATGTGGAAAAGCAAATGTTCCGTTACCTGATTGAGGTCATTAACGGGCGGCTGACCAGAGCGGAGGTGATGGGGCACAGGGAATTTGGCATCACCAGGTTATCCATGTCATTATAGAACCTGCGGCTCGTTGCTCTGGACAAAAAACCTTTAAAGGTGTAGGCTATAATAGTAAAATGGGTAGGTGTTTATTCTACGCATTCCCGATATTTGTTAGGTAGAAAATGGAGGAATGAAATAATGGTGACCGGTCTTATTCAGGAATGGAATAAAGTAAAACTTCCCCCCATGGTGCGTGTAAGGCAGAAATTTGAACGTCCTCAGGTTAAAGATATTGCCCAGACGATTAAGGAGCAATTTGATGCCCAGGAATTGGGGCGGCGCTTGCAGCCTGGGGCCAGGATCGCCGTAGGTGTGGGCAGCCGGGGTATCCACTGTATTGCCCAGGTTACCAAAGCGGTCGTAGATTTGTTGAAGGAGAAGGGTTTCGAACCTTTTATCATACCCGCTATGGGAAGTCATGGAGGGGCTACGCCTGAAGGACAGAAGCATATTTTGGAGGAATATGGCATCACTGAAGAAACTATGGGTGTAGAAATCCTTTCTTCTCTGGATGTTACGGAAGTAGGGACTGTTACCATACCGTCTTCCCCCGAGGCTTTCCCTGTCTATGTTGACAACCATGCTTTAAAGGCCGATGGAATAGTGGTCATTAACAGAGTTAAGCCCCATACGTTGTTCAGAGGAGATGTGGAAAGCGGCCTGATGAAAATGCTTACCATCGGTCTAGGTAAACACCAGGGGGCCAGTATGGTGCATCGCCAGGGTGTGGAGTATTTTCATGAATTAATCCCGGCGGTGGGTGAAAAAATCCTGGAAAAAGCCCCTATCTATTTTGGGGTGGGTATTGTGGAAAATGCCTACGAAGAGCCTGCAGATATTCGTGTAGTCCCCAAAGAAAACTTCCGGCAGGTAGACAGAGAACTCCTGGCCAAAGCCAAGGCCATTATGGGGAAAATCAAGATCCCTGAAATAGATGTCCTCATTCTTCAGGAAATTGGCAAGGATGTCAGCGGTGACGGGATGGACCCTAACGTAGTGGGGAGATATCTGGTTCCTGGACTCAAAGGTGATATTCAAGTACAGAAGATTGTTGTACTGGACCTCACAGAGAAAACAGAGGGTAATGCTAACGGTACCGGTTTGGCTGATGTAATCACCAAACGTCTCTTTGCTAAAATTGATTACATGAAGAGTTATGTCAACTCTTTTACCGCCACTATGCTTAATTCTGTAAAAATCCCTATGATCATAGACACGGATGAAGAAGCCATCCAGGTTGCGGTTGGTGCCTGTGCCCGTGTGAAACCTGATAAGCTGAAAATTGTGTATGCCCGTAATACCTTGTTTCTGGACGAGATTTATGTCTCGGAGTACCTGGCTAAAGAATTAGCAGGATTGCAGGGGTTTGAAATAATCGGTGAACCTGAACCATTTGTTTTTGATAGAGAGGGCAACCTGGTAAGTCCTGGTTGGCACCAGGGCCACAATTAAAGAATATCTTCTACACCTCTGGACGTCGGAGAACGGAAGTCGAAGCTAAAGGGCAAGCCCCACTGCAAGAAATGGGCTTGCCTTATTGCTTTTCTTTGGGTTATTGCGTACAATGCAGCTATAGAAAAAACATTAGAGAGGTATTCATTATGCTGCATTGTTATAATTGTGGTAAAACTTATCAGGAAGAAAGGGCTCTTTGGCAGTGTTCCTGCGGAGGTTATTTGTTATACACTGCTCCGGCACTAAAACTTACTAAAGAAGAGATTAGAAAAGGCCCCTTTTCCCTGTGGCGTTATCAGGAGGTCCTTCCGGTTTCTGAAGAATACCGGGTAACTATGGGTGAAGGGTTAACACCTCTATTACCGGTGACTTATGAAGGAAGAGAGGTATTTTTAAAACTGGATTTCTTGCAACCTACGGGTTCCTACAAGGATAGGGGAACGGCTGTACTTGTCAGCAAATTGAAAGAATGGGGAGTAAAAAGAGTGGTAGAGGATTCCTCGGGTAATGCAGGAGCCTCTATGGCTGCCTACTGTGCCCAGGCGGGTATAGGCTGTGAGATATATGTTCCCGAATATACCTCGGCAGGAAAGATTGTACAAATAGCCTATTACGGTGCCCAGCTGGTTAAGGTACCGGGTACCCGGGAAGACACTACCCTTGCGGCTGTAAGACGGGCTCAGGAGATCTTTTATGCCAGCCATAACTGGAGCCCCTATTTCATTGAAGGTACGAAAACCCTGGCCCTGGAGCTTTGGGAGCAGCTGGAGTGGCAGGCGCCTGATGCAGTTATTGTCCCTGTAGGTAACGGCAGTCTCGTATTAGGTCTTTATAAGGGTTTTCGTGAATTAAAAGAGCTGGGGTACATTGAAAAGCTTCCCCGCCTTATTGCTGTACAGGCTGCCCACTGCAGCCCTGTCTACAGGGCTTTTCACCAGGAGTTGGATTTTGTGCCACCTATTGAAAAGCGGCCTACCCTGGCAGAAGGTATTGCCTCGGCGGCACCGGTAAAAGGTGCATATATCTTGGAGGCTATCCGGGAGAGTAATGGTACTGTAGTGGTAGTTCGGGAAGAAGAGATTAGAAGGGCTCTTCTTGAACTGGGCAGGCTGGGTGTTTTTGTAGAGCCCACCTCGGCTACGGTCTGGGCGGCCTGGCGAGCTCTCCGGCAGCAGGAAGAATATCCTATCGAGCAGAAAGTAATCCTGGAATTGACGGGTTCAGGTTTAAAAGCAACGGATAAATTGCTAGAATTAACATAGTAATGTATAATGTATACAATTAGTAAAATTTCTATTAATTTCTTAGGAATCATGTTAATATATAAAGAAATTTTTGAGGGTGAAACAAAAGCATAAGTGTCTTTGTGTTGTCTTAAAGGAATTAGAAAGCGGGAGAGATCCCGCTCGATAATATATTTATAATAATGGGGGTAGGAACATGGCAGAGAAAAAGCATCGTGTCGGTATAACTGACACAACCTTGCGGGATGGACACCAGTCACTCCTGGCCACCCGTATGAAAACAGAACACATGCTTCCAATTGCGGAGAAAATGGATGAGATTGGTTTTTATTCCATGGAAGTCTGGGGTGGGGCTACTTTTGATACCTGTATGAGATTTTTAAATGAAGACCCCTGGGAACGCCTGGATAAAATCAGAAAAGCCTTAAAAAAGACAAAAATCCAAATGCTGCTTCGCGGGCAAAATCTTGTGGGTTATAAACATTATGCCGATGATGTAGTGGTAGAATTTGTCAAAAAAGCTGCAGCCCATGGCATGGATATCTTCCGGATTTTCGATGCTATGAACGATGTGCGAAATTTGGCGAAAGCCATGGAGGTGGCCAAAAAAGAAGGAGCTCATGTCCAGGCTACGATCTGCTATACGACCAGTCCTGTCCACAACATGGAGTATTTCTTGAAGATGGCGCAAGACCTTGTGGATTTGGGGGCGGACTCTTTCTGTATTAAAGACATGGCTGGAATTCTCCAGCCCTATGCCGCCTTTGAACTGGTCAGCGCCTTAAAGAAGAAGTTTGACCTGCCCGTTCAGATGCATAGCCACTATACCAGCGGGATGGCAGCCATGATGTATATGAAAGCCGTAGAAGCCGGTGCTGATGTCATCGATACAGCCATCTCCACTCTGGCTTTAGGTACATCGCAGCCGGCTACAGAGACCATGGTAGCCACTTTTGCCGATACACCTTATGATACAGGACTTAACCTGGTAGCTTTGTCTGAGATTGCCGAATACTTTAAGGAGATCCGTAAGAAATACAAAGAGTTTGACGTTTATACCGGCGGTGTAGATACTAACGTCTTGATTTATCAGATTCCCGGTGGTATGCTGTCTAACTTCATTTCCCAGCTGCAGCAGCAGAATGCTTTACACCGGCTGCCCGAGGTGCTGGCTGAACTTCCCCGGGTCAGAAAAGATATGGGTTATCCTCCCCTGGTTACTCCCACCAGTCAGATTGTGGGTGCCCAGGCCGTGCTCAATGTCCTCATGGGCCGTTATAAAATGGTTACTAACGAGGTTCGTGCTTATATGAAGGGGCTTTATGGTGCTACTCCCGGTCCTGTTAACGAGGAAATCAGGAAACAGATCATTGGTGAGGAGAAACCCATCACGGGCAGACCTGCCGACCATATCGAACCCCAGTTGGAACAGGCCCGGAAAGAAATCGGGATTTACCTGCAGAAAGAGGAAGATGTTCTGTCTTATGTGCTCTTTCCCCAGGTAGCGAAAAAGTTCCTGGAAGAACGTTATGCCGCTAAATGCAATGTGGATTTTAACCTGGCCCAGGAAAATGAAACCAACATGGGAGCCAAAGTTTACCCGGCGTAAACTTGATGCGTTAACCGTGAATCGTTAAACGTAAACCGTAGATAATTTACAGATAAATTAAAACCCAGGAAAACAATTCCTGGGTTTTAATTTTCCACTGACATAAGTCCCGGATTGTCGCTGCCTTCTTTCCTTTCTTTCATAGAAGGGTTTTAAGCAAAAATCAATTAATTTACGGTTCACAGTTCACTGTTAACGTTTTGCGTTTTACGTTTTACTTCATTACAAATGCTCCCTCTGCCGTTCCACAAGGTCTAAATAACAGCTGGGACAATATTCGTCCAGGTTCTGCCAAGTGGCAGCTTTGTCTTCAGCCCAGGTCTCGTCAATGAGGTCTAAAGGCTGGCCACACAGTACACAACAATTTGTTTCATTCATTAACTATCACCTTCATCACAAGAGATACTCTTTTCTTATATTCTCTCCTACTTTGCAGGAGATATGCAGGTTGTACTCGAATTAATAAAATAGAAAAACAGGGTGTGGGGGATATATGAGCATTGCCAGTTTAGACAAGATTATTAACGAAACCATGACGGTTATCGAAAACAATAAAAACCAGATTTATGATATTGCCGAAAATGCCCGGACCGAAAGTGAACGGGTTAAGAGAGAGATGCTTGAGGTTCAGCGGCAAGTCATGGCTACTATTGAGAGAGTTGATAGCCTGGAAAAACTGGAGAAAGCGGCACGTATCCGTCTGATGGAGGTTAGCCGTAACTTTAAAAAATACACGGAAGATGATGTGCGCCAGGCCTATGAGAAAGCCCGTGAACTCCAGCTGGAGTTAGGAACATTGCGGGAAAGGGAATCTCAGCTAAGAATCCGCCGTAATGAATTGGAAAGGAGTTTGCGCAAACTGCAGGTAACGGTAGAAAAAGCCGAATCGCTGATCACTCAAGTAGGGGTAGTCCTCGATTATTTAGGTGGTAACCTCAAAAGCATCAATGACCAGCTGGAAGCATTCCAGCAAAAGCAGCAGTTGGCGCCCAAGATTATTCAGGCTCAAGAGGAAGAGAGAAAGCGTGTAGCCAGAGAAATTCATGACGGGCCGGCCCAGTCTATGGCCAATGTTGTACTGCGTACAGAGGTCTGTGAAAAACTCATGGATATTGACCAGGCGGCAGCCCGTAAGGAACTGCGGGAATTGCGTCAGGCCGTAAAAAACAGCCTGCAGGACGTACGGCGGATTATCTTTGATTTAAGGCCAATGGCCCTGGATGATTTGGGTTTAGCTCCTGCCCTTTCCCGTTATATGGAAAAACTTAAGGAAAATCATAATATCTCCGTACAGGTTATCTGTACAGGGCAGCCCCGGCGGATTGGTTCTATCCAGGAGGTTGCAATTTTCCGTATTGTCCAGGAAGCCGTACAAAATACGATTAAGCATGCTAAAGCGCGCAATATTCAGGTTTTCTTAGATATGGGCCCCCACCGGATTGCGGTAATTGTTAAGGATGACGGGATAGGTTTTGATTATGAGGCTTATCTTAAAGAACCAAGGCCCGAAAGTTATGGTATCCTGGGTATGAAGGAAAGATTGGATATTCTAGGCGGAGAGCTTACAATTAAATCTAAACCGGGAGAAGGCACAGAACTTATGGTCATTCTTCCCTTGGATTTAGAAGGAGAGAGGTAAAGATGCAGGATAAAATCAGAGTGATTATCGTCGATGATCATCCCCTGGTTAGGGAAGGGCTAAGAAAAGTTTTAACTCTGTCCGACGAAATTGAAGTTATTGACGAAGCAGGGGATGGACAGGGGGCCATAAATCTAGCCCGCAGGTTGAAACCTGATGTCATGTTGATGGACATCAACATGCCGGGAACCAATGGTATTGAAGCAACCCGGGTAATCAAACGGGAACTTCCCTCTACCGGCATTATTGCCTTGACCATTCATGAAGAGGAGGAGTATGTCCTGGAATTAGTGCGGGCAGGGGTATCGGGCTATGTGTTAAAGGATATTGCACCTGCTAAGCTGGTGGAGACCATAAGGATCGTAGCCAAAGGCCAGTCTGTTATCGATCCCGGTATTACCAACAAACTCTTTGGCGAACTAAACCGTCTCAGTAAACGGCGCAAAGAAAAAGAGGAGTGGGAAACCCTTACTGACAGGGAGATGGATGTTCTCCAACTGATGTCCCAAGGGTGCAGCAATAAAGAAATTGCCCGGAATTTGAGCATCAGCGAGAAAACTGTAAAGAACCATATTACCAACATCTTCCGTAAACTCCAGGTAGAGGATAGAACCCAGGCCGTGCTCTTCGCCATCAAACACCGTCTTGTTGATTTAAATTCATAGGATATCTCATGTAAATTAATCTCTCCCCCTTGCATATATTTAAGTTGGCTTTTTAGTTACCCGTTAGAAGTTTTACTACCAACTATCAACTAACAACTGTAATGGGGAGAATCGTTATGGGCTTATGGCTGCTGGGCCTGTTTATAGTTGGCCTCCTTTTTTATGGTACGTATCTTATTATAAAGGCAAGGAAAGTGCAAGTTTTACCTGTCTTGTATATTGTAGTCAGGAACCAGGCAGACACCATCGAGGGTATTTTACGGCAACTGGTAAAAGGTATAAGAAAAACGGGTTTTCCCGGGCAGGTCATTGTCATAGATGATTATTCCGGGGATGAAACCGTGGAAATCTTAAAACGACTGGGGCAGGAGTTTGACTTCATTGTGCAACAGGCTCATGCTGAAAGAGAAGGGCAAAATTATGAGATAGAGTATGAAGGGGCTCTTGTATATAGGTTTTCCTTGGGACCTCAGTCCTCGTACAAGGCAGGGATTAAAGCAGTCAAGGGTTTTTTCCGGCATTATGAAGTGACAGATCATAAGTCAAAAGTAATATCAAAAGCCTAGGTGACAGGGCTCAAGTCTAAGACTTGAGCCCTGTCTTCTATTTAGGACGCAATGCGGCTTGTAATTAGGAGAAAATTCTGGAAAAAATGAGCTTATGGCTGGATGCCAGGGGACAAGCCAGTTTGTACAATAAAGACAAGATGGTGATATATCCCCATTGAATAATTAAGGAATGATGAAAG
>CAZWTM010000068.1:0-13443 GCA_964637385.1 uncultured Peptococcaceae bacterium | reverse complement strand
GTATAAATACCACATCTCGAAGTGGTCGTTTAAAGGCAGGTAATATTTTATTAAATCTTTAAAATTGGAATAATAACCCTCGGCTCCCCCGCCAATGGCTCCTTCCACCACACCTGTCTGCATGGAAGTAAAAGTATCTGCCCAAGGAAGGGGTGTGGCGATATATCCCAAGGCCTCGGCCGTTTTTTCAAAGGACTTCATGGCAGGAACCCTTATTTTTATATTTTTAGGCACTGAAGCATCTCCAGGAGCTTTAGGTTCTTTGACTAAGCAAATGCCTCCAAAGTATAGGGGATAAACTCCCAACAGTTTAATATTCTGCTTTTCCAGCCTTTCGGCCATAGCTTTGATTAGTTTACCATCGCTGCTGTAGACTTTGCGGGCTTGCTCCCAGTTCTCTACCAGGTAAGGTGCGCTGGAAATCCCGAAACCCTTGTCGAGATTGGTGCCAACAGGGGCTAGCTGCATCTGGATATCGCCTATACTTACCCTTTCCTGGACAACGGTATAGTCACCGAGTTGGCTGGCCGGATAGATTTCTAATTTAATCTTTCCGTTGGTTCTTTGCTCAAGATCACTGGCAAAAGCCTTCACATCCTGGTCAGCTACGGCCCCGGCAGGTCTGATATGCCCAATTTTCCACACTTTTGGTTTTACTTCTTTGGTTTCTTTACTTTCTTTTGGCGCAGGTGAAGTGCAGCCGCTGAGGCTGGCCATCAAAAACATGATACAAAAGGCAATCACACCTATCTTTTTAAACCTCTTCATTTTCTTCCTCCTTTCCTTGTATAAACTCGTAGGTCCCTACACAAAGGCAAATTTCCCGCCCAGCCCTTTTTCTTTAGCCCTCTGGAAGGCTATGGCGGCACAGGCCACATCCATGGCCCCTGTCCCAATAGGAATACATAAGATTCGCTCTTCTTCAGAGATACGACCAGGCTTCTTGCCGGCAGCAATCTCCCCTATGGTGGAATAAATGTTCTGCTCTGTAATTTGACCCGCTTCGCTCAGTTCTTTTAAAGCTCCCCGGTGTAAGCACTGGCCTACATGGTCAACAATAATCTTATCGGCCTTGAGAATAAAAGCATCCTCACATTCTTGGTAAGATCCCATGGGGAATAAGACGGTCCCGGGTTTGATCCACTCATCTTTTACAAATTTGTCTTTCGATTGTGTCACACAGATAACAGCATGCCCGTCAGCTGCCTCCTGGGGAGTGTCAGCGATGATGATGTCTCCCTTTACCACATCTTTCATCTCTTCTTTGAATTTGAAGCTTGCTTCTCTGTTAATGTCGTAAACCCGCAGTTCTTCGATATCAAAGAGCTCCGCAATAGCCAGCGTCTGCGTATGTCCCTGCATTCCCGCCCCGTAAAGCCCGATACGGATAGACTTCTTTTGGTGCAGGTACTTAAGGGCCACCGCCGTTTGAGCCCCAGTGCGAAAATTCGTAATATGGGCCCCATCCATAGCTGCCAGAAAATAGCCAAGTTTGGGGTCTATTAAAAGAATCATACCGGTAACATAAGGCAATCCCAGTTTCTTTCTCTCCCCCAGGAATCCTCCGGCCCATTTGATCCCCGCCACATCGAGCCAACCCACATAAGCAGGCATAGCATTCATAAACCCCTGGTAAGGAGGATAGGGAGCCGTTTCACCTAAATCCAGATTTACCTTGGTTGGAATGATGGTTTTTCCCTCCCCCATGTCCTGGAAGGTCTTATCAACGATTTCCACAATGTCCTTCATGGTTAAAACCTGCTTAATGTCCGACTGGCTTAACAACAAAGTTTCCATTAAAATCTCCTCCTCATTTTGTGATAACTAATCCCTTTTTATTTATCCTTCTATTTTTTCTCCCCCTTTTCGAAGTATTTTTACTTAATTGTGAAACCCCATATTTTCAGGGTTTTCATACTTCTCTGCGGTATTTGCCTTAATTTAATTTAAAAATCCCATCAATCTGGGCAGGAACAGGGAGAGGGGCGGCCAGAAAGTGGTGAGAAAAACCACAGGAACATAGCCGAATATGAGGAAGACTAAAGTTGGCTTGATGATTTCACTAAACTCACACTTTCCTACCCGCATGCCCAGATACAGTATGCTGGCATAAGGAGGCGTCACACCGCCCATGGCCAGGTTCACACCCATGATGGCGGCAAAGTGAATGGGGTGAATACCCAATTTGACCACAAGGGGGAGTAAAAGCGGTGCCACCAGAATCATTCCCGTGGCATCGTTGACGATCATGCCGACTAAAAAGAGGAACAGGTTGATCACGATCAACATCACTATTTTGTTTTGGGTCAAATCGAAGACCATATTAACAATAGCCTGGGGTACCTGGAGCATCACATAGGTCTGGCTCAACATTAAGCAAAAAAGGATCATGGTCATGATAGCCCCAATAGACGTTGAGGATTCCAGGGTCATCTTATAAAAATTACCGGGATTCATGGCCTTGTAAATGAAGAAACCGACAGGGAGAGCAAAAACACCGGCCACGGCCGCAGCTTCCGTGGGCGTAAAGACTCCGCCATAAATGCCGCCCAGGATGATTAATGGCATAAGAAGGGCCGGCAGAGCCACCCAGGTACGCTCTATAACTTGTTTTCTTTTTTCCCTTTTGGGCAGGGGAGGTTCCAAAACAAGGTTAAATTTCTTAGCCCAAATCAGATTGATAAGGGAAAACAGGATGGTTACGGTTATACCAGGCCCTACGGTGGAAAGAAAACAGGCCAAAATGGAGGTTTCAGTAATCCAGCCGTAGAAAATCATAATGATGCTGGGAGGAATCAAAAGGCCCAGGATGGAGGAAACCGTAACAAGAGCAGTAGCATATCCCCGGGGGTACCCCTGTTCCACCATTCGTGGAATCATCACAGGACCTGTAGCAGCCACGCCGGTAAAACCACTGCCGGAAATAGCCCCAATGATGGCACAAGTTACCACGCTCACAACGCCAAGACCTCCTTTAATCCTCCCAATAAAGGCATCGGCAAAATTAAGCAAACGTGTGGCGATGCCGCTTCCACCCATATAGGTGCCTGCCAGGATAAAAAGGGGACTGGCCAAGAGAACAGGACTGATGATCTGATTAAACCCCCATAACATCATGCTTTTCATGGAGACACCGCCAAAGATGGACATGAAAAGCAGGGCTCCCCCAAAACAATAGGGCAAGGGTACGCTCATCATCAGGAGAAACACCAGTAAGATAACATCTAAAAGGACGATAGTCAGCACCTGTATCCCTCCTCTTCCGTTCCTTTAAAACCACGCGCAAAGCCCTGTATGTAGCCCAAAAGTTCGCAGGCAGTATATAAGGTCATTAACACGAGCCCCATGAAGAGAGCGCTTTCTGCATAAAACATGGGAATATAAAGAAGGTCACTAATCTTCCAGCGCTTTAAGGAATAAAGAAAATACCAATAAGCCCAGTATGTCAGCCAGACACTTACTAGCAAAGAAATTAAGGCTTTAGCGATATTAAAAAGCTGCATGGAAATAGGCCGCTTAATATAAAGGGTAAGAATGCCGCAGGAAATGTGATTTCGCTCCTGTGAAGCATTGGCACCCCCTAACATATAAAGCCATACGGTAGGGAAAAGCAGCAATTCTTCAATACCCATCAGCGGGGCGTGTAAGACATACCTTAGAAAAACCTGCACAACAATGAGAATAGGTATAATCACTGCCAGGATAAAGGATACGCCTTTCTGAATTGCCAGCATTATGCGGGATACCTGTCCCCAATAACCCATCTTCATTTTTCCTCCTTCCATTTAATTCGCCGAATATTCCAGATAATTTGTGTAAATATACCTTTGGTACACATGATGTATACGTAAAGATTAACAATCTCAACTTTCGCATCTTAATAATTTGATATAACCCTAATCAAACTTGGCTTTAAACGATAAAATTATGTTCATTGACAGAAAAACACCTTTCCGCACCCATCGATTTTACGCTTTTAAGTTCAACCAAGGAGAAAAACCGCCTTTGTGAAATGCGGGAAGGATTGGATAAACGATTCCTGGGCTATAAACGGCAGATGGAAGCATTAAGTCATAAACCGGATGCTGTCATGCAAATGCTGGAACGAGCTCTAAAGGCTGGATTTTCAGCAGATTATGTCTTAATGGATAATTGGTTTACCCATTCTCCACTTCTTCAGGCTTTGATAAACAAAGGATTTTATGTCATTGGAATGGTCAAAGAGTTAAAGCAACGCTACATCTATCAGGGAAGGGCATTAAGCTTAAAAGAGCTCTATTTAAAAGTCCCCAAAAATTCGAAAGCTGAAATCTTGGGGTCCCTTCGCGTTACGACTTCTTCCGGCTTACCATTCAAAATCGTATTTATTCAGAACCGGAATAACCGGAGAGAATGGCTAGCCATTCTTAGCACTGATACCGCTTTGGATGATGCTGAGATTGTTAGGGTTTATGGTATGCGTTGGAGTATTGAGACCTTTTTCAAAATAGCCAAATCCCATTTGAAGTTAGGTACTGAATTTCAAGGACGTTTATTCGATATGATGATTAGCCATACCACTATTGTTTTTACTCGGTATCTCATTCTCGAATGGGAACGGAGACAGAACAACGATGTGCGTTCATTAGGGGGATTATTCTACCTTTTTGCGATGAGATTATGGATATAGACCTAAAAACAGCATTACGTCAGTTAATGGTATTTGTTGTCAGTGTATTATCTAATAAACCCGAGTATAAGGAATTACTTTGTCAATTACAGAATTGGATTAATGAATTACCCACTTATATCAAGGCTTTATTCGCACAACCTGTGTGCGAAAGCTGAGTTAACAATGATAATGAATAAGCTGTAAGCTAACCTAAGGTCATACGCAGAATTGTTTAATCAGTTTATTCATGCCTTCCATATCTTCCGAGATGAAACGCACAGCTTTCTCTTCATCTCTCTCCTGTAAAGCATTAAATAAATTTCTATGGCCATTTCTAAGAAGAGTTATTATAGAGTTTTTCTCATCATCTAAACACCCATCCAGGTATTGTTTGAGGTAATAAACAAAGCCTCGATAGTTTTGATCTCTAAGCCCCTTCAAGATAGTAAATAAGGTTTCATTTTTAGTTACATGGGCAATATGTAAATGAAAATCCATCCCTATTCGAAACACTTCCAGTATGTCCTGCCTGTTTAAACTATCACTCAATTTCTGGTCAAGACTGGTTAGATACTCTATATCTTCCGGCTTAATGTATCTCATGGCCTGTCTTACCGAGAGCGGTTCAAGCACACTTCTGATTTCATAAATTTCCAGTATTTTCTTGGGCGATAAGGCTGCAATCTGTATCCCTTTCTTGGGTAAGATTTTTAACAATCCCTCACCACTCAAAATTTTTAGGGCTTCTCTTACCGGTGTTCTACTGGTATTCAGTTCTTCAACAATCTCTTTCTCTGACACTACCTGTCCCGGTTGAAACTCGCAGTATAATATTTTTCTTTTTAAGATGTCATAGACTGCTTTAACATTTGTTTTGTCTCTCATTCATTTACTCCTTTGCCTGTATTATAAAAACCGGTTTCATGTTAGCATCATCTACCTTTGATTAAGGTTAGTATACATCAAGTATACTTATTCATAACCATATTCTCTAATCTCCCACGACATTCCATATAAATTTATTCAAACGGGATAAATTTATAGTCACAAAAAGTATGACTATAACTCTAAAAAACAAAAAAGGTATAGTTTTATTAAATACAAAATAATTCATTTTACCGCACCTGTCAAGAATTATTTTAAAAGAATAAATCTCGTGTTGGCCACGAGATTTATTCATATTTTTCTCATTTAATTTCACATGCTTTGCAAATGCCATGCATCGACCCGTATAAATTCTGCAACAAAAGAAACTCATCAGGATTGTAGAACTGGCACCGTCCTGCCCCATATTCTTTGACTATTTCCAGGCAGAACTTAGCTGCGGCAGAGATGTCTACCTCATGGCTGGCTCCTGTGGCACACCCGATGTACCGGTACCAGCCCAATGGTTACTTTCCTGCTCATGCAAAATCCTCCTCCTTTTAAACTGCCAGATTACCGGCAGCTTTGACTCGAATTTTAGTAGCATTACCCGGTAAATAGGCCAAAGGTACATCATCGATTTCTACAATTTCAATGGTATCAGGGTCAAGTCGTTAACCTACTGCCCCCGAAAACCAAGGCCTCCTCAGTTATCCGGTAACCCACACTATCCGGCCCGATGCTGACACCTTTTCCACTATTCCGGACGATAGAACCCCCACCTAAACCAATGGATATAAGGTCAGGCATGCGGAAATTGGTGCGAACACCGCCTATTTTCACGGCCACCGAGGACTCTCGAGGGAAACCGTTAACTAATACGCCTACATCAGTGGTTGTACCCCCAACGTCTACTACCAGGGCATTCCGCTGCTGGGCTAGGAAAGAGGCGCCCCGGATACTGTTGGTCGGTCCACAGGCAATAGTTAAAATAGGATAACGCATGGCATAATCGACAGCCATCAGCGTACCATCGTTCTGACCAAAATAGACCTTAGCCTCAATACCTTCCCGGGCCAGAGCCTTGAGAAAGCCCTGGGCTGTAGTGCGGGCCACATCCACCAGGGAAGCATTAAGGACAGTGGCATTTTCCCGCTCCAATAAACCGATACTGCCGATTTCATGAGAAACCGAGACGGGAACTTCCCCCAATTCTTCTTTCATAATTTCTGCGGCCTTGCGTTCATGGTCGTTGGAAACAGGAGAAAAAACCGACGTAATCGCCACCGAGTCTACCAAGCCTTTGATCTGCCTGGCAATCCGGCGTAACTCGCTTTCATCCAACGGGGCAATTTCCCGCCCGTCAAACTCATGCCCACCACTTACCAGGAACTGTAAATTACCAATGGCTTGCTTTAAATCCTGGGGCCAGCCGGTGAGGGGTTTAATGGCTCCTGTAGCCGGTAAACCAATGCGGATAACAGCCACTTTGTTCAGCCGCTTGCGCTCAACAATAGCGTTAGTACAATGGGTGGTACCCAGCATGGCATATTTGATCTTACTCCTGTCTACCGTACTTTGTTTTAACACTAGCGACATGGCCTGATAAATTCCGCTGGTAACGTCAGCAGTCGTAGGAGTTTTGGCCTTAGCAATGGGATTTAATTGTTCATCAAGGATAACGGCATCTGTATTGGTACCGCCCACGTCAATACCGATTCTGTAGGTCATTACCTGCTCCCTCCCATCTTGCTGTTTTTCACCCGTTCCTCTACGGGAATATACTCTAAGTCATAACCAAAGTAGCTTGGCCCCACCGTAGCCAGGCCTTTGGTTGTGCGCCACTTAGGATGACAAGGGATACCGATGACTACACCCCTGGCGCCGTACCGCAAACCTTCGGTCGTAATGGGACGGGCAGTTTCTAAAAACTTGGCTCCATTCTCCTAAAGGGGATCAAACAGTACAGTCAAGATACCTTCAATATTCTGGTACAACATGAAAATGTCTTTGCCTACCGTAATAATAAAGTGGTAGCAATGGTCCCCGATATTATCTCTCTCCTTGAGTATCCCTCGGGGCTGCCTCTGAATAATAACGAAGTGTACAAGGGGATGGAAATTGCCGTGATTGGTATCCCTTGCCCCCTTCTGCTGCGCACCAAACGGGCTTTAGCCGTAGTAGTTCCCCATTCTTTTGGGTATAAAATGGAATATGAGCCTCTGGAACGACTCCACTATCCTTATTATTTCGGCAATTGACTAAGGGAGCTGTAAAATGAACTTTGCTATTAGTCTAACCATTGAAGAAAAGCAAATAGCGGGGATAATTGCTAAGGGAGACATGATCTGTGCAGAGTTCAACTCTGTAGTTAAAACACACTATTTTGCTGCCATTCATCTTGTACTCTCTGAATTATTGTCAATGTCTGCTATTCCTCCGGAACAGATTAAAACTTTACTCATCACTGCTGATTTTCTTGAGCTATTTGCGGGGCGTAAATTACCCCATCATAAAATCGGGTATATCCGTTATCTTCCCAAGTCAAATAACTTAAAGGAAAAAAAAAAGGAGTCATCCCTTGGATATGACTGGCCACAATAACAAAACAGAAGCCATCACTTTACGTGATGACTTCTTGTCGTTTATGCAATAAGAATCAGTTGTCCCTTTTCCTTTGTAGCCGCCAGGTCAATCACCCGCTGGTTGCTGGAACCACGGTAAGCCAGGCCGATATCCCTGTACTGGATGAGAAAAGGCCCGTCTACCAGGATATCGGTGACCTCCAAAAGCTCTTTAAACCCAGGACCGTCTATAGCCAGGAGTTCTTCGTAAGTATAGCCCGTATAGGTAACCACATCCAGGCCAAGCTTTTTGGCTTCCCGGGCTAAGGCCGCCATCTCGGCGGCTTGAAGAAAAGGGTCTCCGCCCGAGAGAGTGATTCCCCTGATATTTTTTAATTTCTTTTTGATAAGCTTAAGTATTTCTTTCAACGTCATTTCCTTACCGCCTGAGGGATCCCAGGTTTCGGGATTGTGGCAGCCCGGGCAGTGATGAGGACAGCCCTGGGTAAAAACCACAAAGCGAACTCCAGGCCCGTCCACCACACTTTCAGGAATGATTCCAGCCAGCCGCATACCGGTTACCTCCCCTTGTTAGTTGTTGGTTGATAGTTGGTAGTGAATACGATTTTCGCTTTCCGACAGCCGACTAAAATAAGAGAATCGGATTTCGGCTATCGGATAGTCGCCAGCTTCAAGAAAGCTTCATATGTACTTTCCGGTTCTTCTCCTCTGCTATTTTGCTTTCATTAAAGAATTCAAGACTGGAGAGATAACCCGTAATCCGGCGGATACGGGAGATATTGCCTTGAAACCCGCATTTGGGACAGGTATCTGTCTCAATAACCCCGTTAAAGCCACATTCCTTACAAATGTCTACAGGGAAGTTTACGGCCGCATAACCCATATCAGCCTCATACATGGCCCTGATAAGGGCTTCAAAGGCTTCCAGGTTGTGTTTGGGCGCGGAAGGCAGTTCTACATAAGAGATGTGCCCCGCATTGCAATACTTGTGGTAAGGTCCTTCCAGGGCAATCTTTTCCATAGCCGTAATCTCAAAGTCTACAGGGATATGGAAGGAGTTAGTGTACCATTCTTTGTCAGTAATTCTCGGAATAATCCCAAAACGCTCCCTGTCCTTCTTTGTAAATTTACCGCTTAGGCCTTCGGCCGGAGTAGCCAGCAAGGTAAAATTCAGTTTGTATTTTTTACTGGCTTCGTCACAGCGCCGGCGCAGGTAGCTCACAATAGATAAGCCTAAAGCCTGAGCTTCCTGACTTTCTCCATGGTGTTTTCCGGTCAGGGCAATGAGGCATTCAGCCAGCCCTATAAAACCCAAACTCAGGGTGCCATGACGAATAGCCTTTTCAATGGGATCATTGGGTTTTAAATCTTCACTGTCAAGATATAATTTCTGACCCATGAGAAAAGGAAAATCTTTCACTCTTAACTTTTTCTGTATATCGTACCTGGTCATAAGTTGTTTGAAAGCCAGGTTTACAATCTCATCCAGAGACTGCCAGAAAGTGGTCATATCACCACCGGATTTGATGCCAAGACGGGGCAGGTTGATGGTAGTAAAGGACAGATTCCCCCGGCCATTCGTTACCGCGGGCCCGTTGACATTGCCGATAACCCGGGTACGACAGCCCATATAAGCCACTTCTTCGTCTCTGTAAGGCGCATTAAAGCTGGAATCCTGGAAGGAAAAATTGGGAAAGAGACGGGTACAGGCTACTTTCATACTTAATTTAAACAGGTCATAGTTGGGATCATCCTCATCATAATTGACCCCTTCTTTAATCTTAAAACAGACATTGGGGAAGATGGGGGCTTCTCCTTTACCCAGGCCCTTTTCGTAGGCCAGCAGGAAGTTTTTTGTGACCATGCGCCCGGCCCAACTGGTATCAGTACCTAAGTTAATGCTGGAGAAGGGAACCTGGGCACCAGCCCGGGAGTGCATAGTATTAAGGTTATAAATAAAACCTTCCATGGCCTGGTACACTTCATTTTCCGTGCGCTCCATAGCCAGGGCCTTAATTTTTTCTTCGTCGGCAGAGAGATTCATCCTCTCTAAAGCTTCTCTTAAGCTTTTTTCCTGGCGCTGGTACTCTAATTCCACGTAAGGAGCCATATCACGGTCGAAATAAGCAAAGGACTGCCCGCCATGCATATCGTTCTGGTTAGATTGCAGGATAATAGCAGCCAGGGCGGCTGCCGTTTTAATCCCTTTAGGCGGCCGGATATAACCATGTCCGTTGTTAAAACCTTCCCGCAAAAGACGGTCCAGGGGGATTTGCAAACAAGTCAGAGTCTTACCATACCAGGAAAGGTCATGTATGTAAATATCTCCTTCTATATGGGCTTTTGCCTCATCCTCGGGAATAACCCGTTTCAGATAATAGTTTACAGAGGCTACTTCGGAAATCTGTAAAACTTTCGCCGAAGGGGAGTTCCCCACATTGGCATTTTCCCTGTTGGTTTCCCGGAGAATTTCTGCTACAGCATCCATCATTTCCGAACGGGCTTCCCTGATACGGGAACGTTTCTCCCTGTAAAGAATATAGGCCTTGGCTGTTTTGGCATGACCCTTTTCGATTAAAATTTTTTCCACGGCATCCTGCACGTCTTCTACAGAAAAAATATTCCCGTTAAACTGCTGTTTCAAATATTTCAATACATCCAGGGTCAGTTCCATAGCTGTTTGCCGGTCTTCACCACCCACCGCTTTGGCGGCAGCAAAAATAGCATCTGTAATTTTTGCCTCATTAAAGGGAACAATCCTGTCATCCCGTTTTTTAATATGGGTAAACATATATACTATCCCTCCTATCCCTTTCGTAATAGTCTTTCAATCTCTGTGAAAAAAGTTGATATATCTTTAAACTCCCGGTATACACTGGCAAAACGCACATAGGCAACTTCATCCAGTTCTTTTAGACGCTCCATTACCATCTCCCCTATTTCGGAACTGGCAACTTCCCGTTTTAAAGAACTGTCTTTGAGGCTACGTTCGATTCCCGCCGCCAATTTTTCCAGCTTGTCCAGGGATACCGGTCGTTTTTCACAGGCCTTAATTAACCCGTTTAAGATTTTACGCTGGTCAAAAACTTCCCTTCTGCCATCTTTTTTTATGACCAAAAGGGGCATGTCATCATTTTTTTCATAGGTGGTAAAACGGTTTAAACATTCCAGGCACTCTCGCCTGCGACGCACAGAATAACCGTCATCGGCCAGCCGAGTTTCCAGGACCCGCGAATCTCCCTGTCCACAATAAGGACAACGCATCTGGTATCACTCACTTTCATATAGAAAAAATAATCCTTCTTTACAAAGGATTTTTCCAAGGAAGGCAGAAATAAGTATATATCTTGTCCACTGCTGAAACCCCCACCCAGGAAACATTTTCCTGTATCTAGTGTGCATGTTTATTTTAACAACTATATGTAGGGGTTGTCAACGGTAAAGGAAGAATTGTTTTCTAGTAAATTGGTCCTACAGGCATTTTAAAAAGTCTTAATGTATTACAGTATTACAATACATTAAGACTTTTTTGTGATTGACGGTTCACTGTTCACGGTTAACGTTTTAATCATATTCCTTTCGAGGAGGCAGTTCTACGTGCTGTCCCGTTACCTCCACCAAAATAACATCCACACCAATACGAACAATCTTTTCCCAGGGAACAACAAGGTCATCACTACGGCCGAAAAGCCCTAATATTCTCCCCCCGCTCATACCGGGGAGTACAATGGCTTTAATTCGCCCCTTTTCCAAATCCAGTTCAATGTCTTTAATAGGGCCTAAGCGCCGGCCATCGACAATATTGATAATCTCGCGGTCTCGCATATCAGATATTTTGATCAGCATACTCACACCCCCACACCTTGACAATAAATGTATATGAATGCCAGAAAATAAAATTACTTTTCCCCCAAAAAAAATTGGCCAACCTACTGGGTTAGCCAAATTTTTTTTATCTCCTGCCGCAAATTTCCATTAAATTTTCGCCAGAGGTTTAAGGGTTCCCACTCACTCTTTTCTTGCTGATTTCCGGTACTGACGGGTAAAGCGCTGGATGAGCGAATATCCAGGAAACAAAGGGGCGGGTATAAGACACACCACCAGTTGTGACCATTACCATCTCCCACAGTTACTTTTAAGGACCAGTATTCCCCCTCGGGCAAAAATCTATCCCTGTACTGCACGGTCGGGTATTTTTCTACTACCATCTCCGCCCGGACCGTCTTTTGATAACCTGTCTCAGCCAAAAGCGCCTGGGCTTTGACACCTAAATCATCTAAATGCTCATAAACATACTGCAGGGCTGTCTGAAGACTATCCGCTTTCTGCAGGGGCTCCGCCAGCTCTGCAAGTATAAAGTTCCTGACAACCAGTTTTTTTTCCTGGTCCATTGCTTCATCACTGTGGGCCAGAATATGGAGACGTAAATAAGGGAATTCTGGCTCCCTGGTATCCATAACGGCAAAACCAAAGGCTAATACGGCTGCTAAACAGGCAAGAAAAAGAATATTTTTTTTCACACTACCACCCTTTTCACATGTATTTCTTCATATGATTGAGGGCGGCTTTTTCCAGGCGGGAAACCTGAGCCTGGGAAATACCTATTTCATCGGCTACTTCCATTTGAGTTTTACCCTCAAAAAAACGCAGCGTTAAAATAAGCCTTTCCCTATCATTCAATTTTCTTAAGGCTTCCTTGACAGAAATGCTCTCCAGCCAGTTCCCGTCGGCATTTTTTTCGTCGCCAATTTGGTCCATGACAAAAATAGGATCCCCGCCGTCATGATAAATGGGTTCAAAAAGGGAAATGGGTTCCTGGATGGCATCAAGAGCAAAGACTATTTCCTCGCGGGGAATGTTAAGCTCAGAGGCGATCTCATTAATGGTTGGCTCCCGGGAGTTTTTGAAGACCAGGTTATCCCGAATTTGCAAAGCTTTATAAGCGATGTCACGTAAAGAACGGCTTACCCTGATAGGATTGTTGTCCCGCAGGTACCTTCTGATTTCTCCAATAATCATCGGAACAGCGTATGTGGAAAACTTTACGTTTTGACTCAAATCAAAATTATCAATGGCTTTCATCAAGCCGATACAGCCCACTTGGAATAAATCATCCACATATTCCCCCCGGTTCGTGAAGCGTTGAATCACGCTAAGAACCAGCCGTAAATTTCCGTTGATTAATTTTTCCCGGGCAGTAGTATCGCCCTGCTGCATCTTGATAAACAGTTCACGCATCACTGAGTTTTTAAGAACAGGGAGTTTAGAAGTATTGACACCACAAATTTCTACTTTGTTTACGATCATTTTAACCAACCTCCCCGAAAGGTGTTTTAACTGTTT
>CAZWTM010000067.1:0-14005 GCA_964637385.1 uncultured Peptococcaceae bacterium | reverse complement strand
GTGCTGCTTATCGATGGCTTTTTGACCGCCGCCTGCTTCAATCTTTTTACTACGGGCCAAAAGATCATCAATTTTAGCTCTGGTACTCATAGCATTTAATCACTCCTTTTATGTATTTATTTTTGTTAATTCCCGGGTACTATTCCATGCAACTATCGTGCCAGCTTCTTGGGATTAGCTGTTGAACCTGGTTGTGGATATTATGAATAATGAAAAGAAGCAATGATGAGAAGCAACATTAGGATGGTGTTTTGATTCGGAGAAAGAGGGCTTAAACATAAATTATGATGTTCTGATGCATCAAGCAGAGTTAGAAAAGCATCAAAATCAATAAATATCTTTAGTTAAACCCCCGCAAACCGGGGAAAGCTTGTAAAAAAAGTAACAAAAAACATTATGATGCCTTTTAGCATCGTTTTTTTCTTTGGTAGCCTGATGAAGTAAAGAAAATACGTTGAAGTTTCTAGTATTGTCTTTGCGGGTATAATTGGCATGAAAGTTGCATGGTAAATTATATGTAAAAGGCACGTAAGTCTGAAAAAGGAGGTATCGGAACAGGTTCACTTCAGTCAGAAAATTACAGATGATTGTGCAAAATTGAGAAAAAAATCAAAAGGAGGTAATGTTATGGATTTTAGGTTTACTGAGGAACAGGAAAACATCCGAAAAATGGTGAGGGACTTTGTAGAGAAGGAAGTGGCCCCCGGGGCCGCTGAACGGGATGAAGGAGAGAGTTTCGCCCCCACATATGAACTGTTGAAAAAAATGGGTAAATTGGGTCTGATGGGACTTCCTTATCCCAAAGAGTATGGAGGAGCTGGTGCGGACCAGATTACTTACGCCCTGGTAGGTTTTGAAATCAACCGGGTGGATGCTTCCCTGGGATGCGCATATTCCGTGCATATTTCCCTGTCTGGCTGGCCTATTTTCTATTATGGCACCGAGGAACAAAGACAGAAATACTCAGTTCCTATGTTTAAAGGGGAGAAATTAGGCGCATTTGCCCTGACTGAACCCAATGCGGGCAGTGATTCCGGTGCTAGCCAGTGCACTGCTGTTTTAGATGGAGATCATTACGTTTTGAACGGAACAAAATGCTTCTGCACCAACGCCGGTTTTGCAGATGTTTATGTGGTCTTCGCTATGACCGATAAGTCCAAAGGCGTGAAGGGCATTAGTGCTTTCATTGTGGAAAAAGATACACCAGGCTTTAATTTTGCCAAGCAGGAAAGAAAAATGGGTATTCGTTCCACTGTGCAGCGGGAAATCATTATGGAGAACGTAAGAGTACCCAAAGAAAACCTTCTGGGCAAAGAAGGTGAAGGCTTTAAGATTGCCATGACTACCCTGGATGGCGGTCGTATCGGAATTGCTGCCCAGGGCGCAGGTATCGCCATGGGGGCTTATGAGTATGCCCTTAAGTATGCCAAAGAACGTCACCAGTTTGGTAAACCCATTGCCCAGCAGCAGGCTATTGCTTTTAAATTGGCAGATATGTATACCAAGATTGATGCGGCTAAGCTCCTGACCCTTTATGCAGCTTACAAGAAAGATGCTGGACTACCCTATTCACTGGAAGCTGCTAGTGCTAAGAAATTTGCCACCAACACGGCTATGGAAGTTACCACGGAAGCCGTACAGATTCTGGGCGGCCATGGTTTCCTGAGGGATCATCCTGTAGAACGGATGATGCGTGATGCCAAGATTACGCAGATTTACGAAGGTACCAATGAGATTCAGAATGTGGTAATGTCTGGTATTCTTCTGCGTTAACCCTGCTGGTTGTTTCCCGGCCCCTCGGTTTTGAGGGGCCGGGGAAAATGAACTAAGTTTTTTGAACAAGGGGGGGTGCTTATGGCTAAAGTTATATCGATTGAAGAAGCTATGGATATGATTAAAGACGGAATGACCATTATGGTTGCCGGGTTCTGGGGGGTGGGAACACCGGAAAAACTTATCGATGCTCTGGTGGCAAAAGGGACTAAGAACCTTACCAGTATCAGTATTTCTACGGCTCTGCCTAACAGGGGAGTTGGTAAGTTGGTGGCCAACCGCCAGTTAAAAAAAGTCATTGTATCCTATATCGGGAGAAACCCGGCCACCTCGGAGCAGTATGAGTCCGGTGACCTGGAGGTTGAATTTGTTCCTCAGGGTACACTGGCAGAACGAATCCGGGCCGGAGGTTTTGGTCTGGGCGGCATCTTGACCCCCACCGGGGTAGGTACTGAGATAGAACAGGGAAAACAGCGCATTACTGTAGATGGCCGGGATTATCTGTTGGAGAAACCCTTACGGGCTGATGTGGCCTTAATTAAAGCCCATAAAGCAGATAAAGCGGGTAACCTGGTCTACCGGAAAGCGGCACGTAATACCAATCCTTTAATGGCCGCCGCAGCAGATATTACTATTGTCCAGGCTGACGAAATTTTAGAAATCGGGGAGATTGACCCTGATGAAGTAATGACGCCCGGTATTTTCGTGGACTATCTGGTCCAGGGCTGAGGGGGTTAAGAGATGGACGAGAAGCATGTATTTATTGCTAAACGGGTGGCCCAGGAATTTAAAGACGGGGATTTTGTCAATCTGGGAATTGGTATTCCAACTCTTGTAGGAAATTACATTCCTAAAGGAGTACGTGTATTCTTTCATTCAGAAAACGGCTTTACCCACATTGGTCCTATGCCTAGCAGCGAGGAGGAAATAGACAGAGACTTGATTAACGCCAGTGACCAGTTTGTCACCATTCTTCCTGGTGGAGCTTTCTTCGACAGTGCCGTATCTTTTGGTATCATTCGTGGTGGACACCTGGCGGCAACAGTGCTGGGGGGATTGCAGGTTGACCAGGAGGGTAATTTGGCCAACTGGCGGATGCCCGGCAAAAAGACGGTAGGTATGGGGGGCGGCATGGATTTGGCCGTTGGGGCGAAAAGAGTCATTATTGCTATGGAACATACCAACAAAGGTGAGCCCAAAATCGTCAAGAAATGTAATGTTCCCCTGACTGGGCTGAAATGTGTCGACCTCATTGTGACAGAAATGGCGGTTATGGCTGTAACCAGCCAAGGTCTTGTCTTGAAAGAAATTGCGCCTGGTGTAACCGTTGAACAGGTTCGGGCAGCTACAGAAGCAGATTTTATTGTTGCTTCCGATTTGAAAGTTATCAGCGTGGAATAAAATGGGCACAAGGAGTGAAAATGTGAACAACATTGCTTTTGTTTTCCCCGGACAGGGAACCCACTATGTGGGGATGGGTCTTGAATTGGCCAAAAGATATAAAGAGGCCGCCGATGTATATGAACAGGCCAATGAGATCATGGGTTTTGACCTTGCTAAAATGTGTTTTGAGGGGCCCGAGGAAGAACTTGTTAAAACGGAAAATTCCCAGCCTACCATTCATACAACCAGTATTGCGATATTGAAAGTTGTTGAAAAATACGGTATTAAGGCTGGGGTTACCGCCGGCTTTAGTTTAGGCCAGTATTCTGCCCTTGTTTATGCCGGTGCGCTAAAGTTTGAGGATACAGTAAAACTGGTAAAGACCAGGGGCATACTGATGCAGAATGCCGTTCCCCTGGGTATGGGCAAAATGTGCTGGATCACAGGACTCAGCAGAGAACAGGTCTTACAGATCGTTGAAGACTCGAAACACCTGGGACATATCGAACCTTCCAACTTCAACTGTCCCGGGCAGATTATTGTAGCCGGATATAATGCACCTGTTGAGTATGCCCAGAAACTGGCCCTGGAGAGAGGTGCTAAAGGTGCGGATTTTCTTAGAGTGAGCGGTCCTTTCCACACCATGCTCCTTTACGAAGCTGGGCTTAAGTTAAGGGAAGAACTAGACAAGATTGAAGTTAAGAATCCCCAGATCCAGTATGTTGACAATGTTACGGGCAAATATTTTGATCCGGAAAAAGATGACCTCAAGGAACTATTGAAAGAACATGTCTATAAAGCTGTTATGTGGGAAGACTCCATGGATTCCATGCTGGAGGCAGGTGTGGATACATTTATTGAGCTTGGTTCGAAAAATGTCCTTACCAATTTAAACATAAGATGTGCCCAAAAACACAATAAAGAAGTACGTTGTATAAATGTACGGGATATTGAAACATTGGAGGCCTTGCTTCGAAATATGGAAAAAGAGCTTAAATAAAAACTAAATTTATAAAAGGAGAGTGTTAATTATGAGCATCAAAAAAGTGTTAATCATTGGAGCCGGTCAAATGGGAAGTGGTATTGCCCAGGTTATGGCCATGTCCGGCCGGGAAGTGGCCATGTTCGACGTCGACCAGAAGTTCGTGGATAAGGGGTTTGCCAGTATTGAGAAGAACCTGACCAAAGACGTGGAAAAAGGTAAGTTAACAGCTGAACAAAAAGAGACCATCATGAAGCGCATCAGCGGCGGTGTGGAGTGGACTGCCAAGGACTGCGACGTTGACATTGCTATCGAAGCCGTAGTCGAGAACCTGGAAGTGAAAAAGGCTATTTTTAAGAAACTGGACGAACTCTGTCCCCCCAACACCATTCTTGCTACCAACACCTCTACCCTTTCTGTAACAGCTATTGGCTCCGTAACCAAGCGTCCGGAAAAGGTGATTGGTATGCACTTCTTTAGTCCTGTGCCTATTATGAGGCTGATTGAAGTAGTACAAGGACTTGCCACCAATGAAGAGACTATCAACGCTGTTGTAGAACTCGGGAAAAGTCTCCCCAATGGCAAAACTCCCATCGTAGTCAAAGACTTCCCCGGTTTTGTTGGAAACAGAATTATGATTCCTATGATTAACGAAGCCATTTACACCATTTATGAGGGAGTTGCCGATCCTGAAACTATTGACAGTGTAGCTATGCTGGGATTCAATCATCCTATCGGACCCATCCGCCTGTGTGATGCTATTGGTCTTGACACTATCCTTTATGTAATGGAAGTTCTTTATGAGGACCTGGGCGATCCCAAATACCGTCCCTGCCCCTTGTTGAGAAAATATGTGGAAGCTGGTTGGCTGGGCAAGAAGGCGGGAAGAGGTTTCTACAACGATTACAAAAAATAAATAAAATTAAAGGAGGTTTATCTCCATGGGTGAGTACAAAAATTTACTCTTTACCAAGGAAGACGGTATTGGCATTCTGACCATGAACCGTCCCAAAGCCCTCAATGCATTGAACACAGAGACTTTGAGTGAGCTTTCCCAATTGCTTGACGAAATTGCTAAGGATGACTCTGTTAAAGTTTTAATTATCACTGGAGCGGAAAAAGCCTTCGTAGCAGGGGCGGATATTACCGAGATGCTGCATATGTCCAGTGCCGAGGGACGTGCCTTTGGCCTTTTAGGACAGGCCACATTTAACAAAATTGAAAATATGCCAAAGCCTGTAATTGCTGCTGTTAATGGTTTTGCCCTGGGCGGAGGCTGTGAATTGGCTATGGCCTGTGATATCCGCATTGCTTCTGAAAAAGCTAAATTTGGCCAGCCTGAAGTTGGCTTAGGTATTGTGCCTGGTTTTGCTGGGACTCAGCGCCTTCCTAGACTGGTAGGCAAGGGACGGGCCAAAGAAATCCTCTTTACCGGGGAAATGTTTGACGCCCAGGAAGCATACCGTATAGGATTGGTCAATAAAGTTGTGCCCCCCGAAGAACTGATGCAGGCAGCCAAAACTATGGCCCAGAAGATCATGAAGAATGCACCCTATGCTGTAGCTTTGTGTAAAGCAGCTGTTAACCTCGGTTTAGATGTGAGTCTTGATGCAGGACAAGAGTATGAGGCTACGCTCTTTGGTGTTACCTGTTCCACGGAAGATAAAAAAGAGGGTATGAGTGCCTTTGTGGAAAAACGGAAAGCAAATTTTGTAGGGAAGTAAAAACAATCATAAAGACCCCCGTTGCAGAAAGTAGACGGGGGTCTTTCATAGGAGGAAGGAATGCGGTACTACACCCCAAAGTCAGAACTTGATGCCCGTATTACCCGTTTACAGACAGGTTTACGTGAACAAGATGTAGAGGGTGCCTTCATTACACAAAACGCTGACATGTTTTACTTTTCGGGGACTATTCAGCGAGCCCATTTGTTTATTCCCGCCGAGGGTAAACCAATGCTTTTTGTTATCAAGAGCATGGAAAGGGCTCGGAGCGAATCATTTCTGGATTGTATCATTGATTTGGCACATCTTCAGGATTTAAGGGGTATACTCAATGACTACGGATATGGTTCCTTGAAAACCATAGGTCTTGAGGGGGATGTATTGCCCTTCAATGTGTACCGGCGATATGAAAAACTATTTTCGCCTGCTAAAGCAGTTGATATCAGTTCTTTGATACGTTCCGTTCGGATGGTTAAATCACCTTATGAGCTGGAACTGGTCCGTGAAGCGGGAAAAATGGCAAGCGAGATAATGGCCTTTGTAAGGGAAAACTTAAGGGCCGGGATAGCCGAGTTCCAGATAGTGGGTATGATTGAAAAGTTTTCCCGGGAAAAAGGTCATCCGGGGTTTATGCGTACCAGGGGATTTAACCAAGAACTGGTTCCTGTTCTGTTGTTATCCGGGCCGGGCGGAGGTGTGCCCAGTTATGCCAACGGACCTTTGGGCGGGTCGGGTGCGACGACGGCCTTCCCCTATGGACCATCTAACCGGGTTATTGGACGTGATGAACCTGTTATTGTTGATTATGAAGCATGGGTAGGCGGCTATATGGCGAATATGACCCGTACCTTTTGTGTAGGACGGCTTCCCGGATATTTGGAGAGAGCTTATCAGGTGGCAGTGGAGATACAGGAATTGTTAAAAGACCTGGGGAAACCAGGAATGAAATGTGAGGAACTTTTTGAGAAAGCCCGGGAAAAAGTCCGTAAATATGGCTTGAGTGACCATTTTATGGGTATGCACAGACCTGTAGCTTTTATCGGGCATGGGGTTGGTTTGGAAGTGGACGAATGGCCTGTCATAGCACCGGGGATGGCTACACCTCTGGTTGAGGGGATGGTGATAGCCCTTGAACCAAAATTTGTTTTTCCGAAAGGTGCTGTGGGGATTGAAAATACATTTGTCGTGGGTAAACAAGGGTTAGAGAACTTAACAGAATTTGCCGAGGAAATCCAGTACTGTTAATAAGTTTACAGGGGATAGGGGTGGAAGGAGGGAGTGGTACCTTGAAAATCCTTGTCTTGCTCAAAGAAACTTTTGCTACCGATTTCAAAGTTGTTTTAAAATCTCCTGACAAAATTGATGAAACCCTGGTTACTTATATTGTTAACCCCTATGATGAATATGCTTTGGAAGAGGCAGTAAAAATTAAAGAAGAGCTGGGAGGGGAGGTTATCCTATATACCGTGGGCAGGGAGGAAACAGCTGCAACGTTAAAAAATGCCCTGGCTATGGGAGCTGACCGGGCTATTTTAATTACAGCGGGTGCCAAAGACAGCCTGACGGTTACAGAACTGCTGGCGGAAACCATCAAACAAAAAGATCCCGATTTCGACCTAATCCTGGCGGGCTGGATCGCCATAGATGACAATAATGCCCAGGTGCCTGGCCGGCTAAGCACCTTGTTAGGAATACCCCTGGTGAATGTGGTAACAAAATTAAATGTGGACATAAAGCAGAGGAAAATCCTTTGTGAGCGTGAGGCAGACGGCGTACAGGAAATTGTGGAGGCAGGGTTACCGGCTGTGGTGGCTGTACAAAAAGGGATCAATGTCCCCCGCTATCCTACTGTACAAAATATCCTGCAGGCTAAAAAGAAAAAAATTGAGGTCATTTCCCCGGAAATAACTGGGGAACGCAAAACAGTCATTCGTTATGAACTTCCCCGCAAGAGAAATGCTGTTCATTTGTTTGATGATGCCGATCCTCAATTGGCTGTGAGCAGGTTAGTACAAAAATTACGGGAAGATAAGGTGCTTTAAGGCGGAGTGGAGAAGGTGTGAGTGCATGATAAGGAATATCCTGGTCATTGTAGAACAGGCAAATGGTCATCTTAAAGGTGTGGCGGAAGAGATGCTAAGTTTTTGCAGTTACCAGGCAAAAGCCAAGGGATTTACTGTGAAAGCTGTATTGTATGGGGAGAAGTTTTGCGGAGAATTGTATGAGCAGATAGCACAACGGGGTGTATACCACATTATCACTGTGGAGAATGAGAAGCTAAAAGTGTATAACCCCCGGCTTATAGTTCCTATGCTAGCCAGTATTATCAGGGAAGAGAGGCCCCAGCTTGTTGTCTTTGCCAATACTGCCACAGGAAAAGATCTAGCTCCCCGGTTAGCCCAGTATTTTTCTGCGGTCATGGTTAGTGATGTGCTCAGTATTGCTTTTACTGTCGGGGGAATAAGTTTTGTCAGGTCTGTTTATGGCGGCAAAGTTTTTGAAAATATTGAAATAAACGATCCCTTGATTTTTGTTACAGTAAGGCCCAACGCTTTGGGTATATATCCCGCTGATTTTCGGGACCCCCTGTTGGCAAAAAGAGAATTTGATTTGTCTGACGATCTGCTTTACGTAGTGAAAGAGATTGTACAGAAAAACAGAACGGAAAAATCGTTAAGTGAGGCCGGAATTGTTATTTCCGGGGGTAGAGGTTTAAAGAAAGCTGAAGATTTTTTAATACTGGAGGAACTGGCAGAGGTTTTAGATGGCGCTGTTGGAGCCTCAAGAGGGGCAGTTGAGGCAGGATTAAGACATCATTCTGCTCAGGTTGGGCAAACGGGAAAAACAGTTTCCCCCAAGCTTTACATTGCCTGCGGTATCTCTGGGGCCATTCAACATCTGGCCGGGATGTCCACTTCCCAGGTTATTGTGGCTATTAACAAGGATCCGGATGCTCCCATTTTTAAGATAGCTGATTATGGGATAGTAGGGGATTTGTTTGAAATAGTACCCCTTTTGACAAAAGAATTAAGGAAAGTATTGAAAAAAGACGTATAAGGAGAGGGGGGGTGTGGCAAGACAAGATAAAATGATGCTTTAGAACATCGTGTTGGTGCTCAAATGCATCTATTGTTGATACAAAAAAACCTTCGATTAGCAAGTCTATAGTACTTGTGATGATGTTCATATGCATCGATGCAGCCTGGGTTGTTTTTTGAAAAATCTGCAAAATAAAAAGCAAAAGCACTCAGGAAGCGGGTTAAGCTATGGTCCGGGATCGTAGGAATTTTGTTTGGTCTGGCACAAAAGTTGCATCTCTATAGATTTGCAGAAGCTATTATACAGAATATATAAAACATTCAGAAGGGAGCGTTTTTATGAGTAAATGGCAAGAAATGTACAAGCAAAAATTAACTTCGGCGGAGGAGATAGTTAAGCAAATTAAATCGGGGGATGTTTGCTGCTGTCCTTCTGCTCTGGGTGAGCCAGCTGCCATTGTAGAGGCCCTTGCCGAAAGAGCCCTCCGTGAAGACCTAACCGGAATTACCCATCATATGTTGCTTGCTTGCCGGAAATGGAAGTACCTATCCCCTGAACTGGCAGGAAGGATTATTCATGTTGCCTGGTTTACCAGCGGAGCAGCCAGACCTGCCGTCCAGGAAGGAAGAGCAGACTATATGCCCAACTTTTACCATGAGGTACCCCGGTATTGGCGGGAATACAGGGAACCTGATGTATTTTATGCCATGGTTTCTCCTATGGATAAACACGGGTATTTTAGTTTTGGGGTAGCGGCCAGTGAACCTAGAGCCCAGATGTCCCGGGCCAAGAAGATTTTCCTGGAAGTGAACCAGTATATGCCCAGGGTTCATGGTTCGGCTTTTGTTCATATCTCAGAAGTTGATGCCCTTTGCGAAGCCCATATCCCCCTCCCGGAACTGCCCAGTGAACCCCTATCGGAGATAGATATTATTATGGGTAACAGCATCGCGGAGATGATTCCTGACGGCGCCACTATCCAGTTGGGCATTGGGGGAATCCCCAATGCTGTAGGAAAAGCCCTGATGACCAAGAAGGATCTTGGGATTCACAGTGAAATGTTTACTGACAGTATGGTGGATTTGATTGAAGCCGGTGTTGTCACTAACAAAAAGAAAAATATCAATACCGGCAAATCCGTAGCTTCTTTCGCCTTTGGTTCCCGCAGAATGTATGATTATCTGGATGATAACCCGGGTGTAGAATTCCATCCTGTTGATTATGTCAATGAACCTACGATTATCGGCATGAACGACAATTTTATCTCCATAAATGCTTGTTTGGAAGTTGATTTGTTAGGACAGGTTTGCTCTGAATCCATAGGGCCTAAGAACTTTAGCGGAACTGGCGGTCAGGTGGATTTTGTACGGGGCGCCAACAGGTCAAAAGGTGGGAAAGCTTTTATTGCCATGTATTCCACGGCCAAAAACAATACCATCACTAAAATTAAGCCTATGCTTACAGAAGGCGCTGTTGTGACAACTTCCAAAAATGATGTTGACTATATCGTAACGGAATATGGTATTGCCAAACTGAAAGGTAAAACAGCAAGTGAAAGAGCTAAGGCGCTGATTGCTATTGCTCATCCGAATTTCAGAGAAGAATTGACTTTTGCTGCCAGGAAAATGAACCTAATTATCTAGTGTATTTGTTTATAAAGAAGGAGGTGGTACTTTAGTATTTAATTAGTTTATACAGCGCAAAGCAAAAGAGAAAGAGAAAGGGACTTTGTATGAAGCGTCTCTAAATAAAGAAGGATATTTTGGGGAAAGGTTAGGTCGGCGTATAATTTACAAGATGACAAAGAGGAGGAAAAATTATGGCAATTTACCGTGAACATGGCAAGGAACAACCGTATATACCAATGGGTTTATTTAAGGTTCGCCTTCCCTTTATTCATTACAGATGGGAATGGCCGGAGGCTTTGCAAGGACTTATATTAGTTGCTGTTGCCCTTGGTTCGATTCCGGTTCACCAGGAACTGTTGGGTGTACCCTTTGAAGTAGCCCTGGTCATGGTGGCGTTAAACGGGTTACTTTATATCCTGCATCCCACTTTTGGCGACCCCGTATTTCCCGGCTGGATTACTCCTGCTATTCCCTTGGTTTTGGCCTGGGGTAAAGGTTATCCGGCAGGACCGGAGAGAATTCATGCCATCATTGCTCTGCAGTTGTCCATGGCTGTTTTGTTCTTCTTCCTGGGGACCACAGGGCTGGCCAAAAAAATTGTTTCCTTTGTTCCTGTTTCCATGCGGGCAGGTATTATCTTAGGCGCTGGTCTCGCCGCTACCATAAGTGTAATCCAACCCAAAGGCCGTATGACAGGACAGGAAGTCACCATCCTGACCGGTGCTCTTATCTGTTTTATCATCATGTTCTCCTGGCGTTTTGCTGTAGCTAAAAATAAGAATGCCTTTTTGGCCCAGCTTTCCAAGTATGGTATGCTACCCGGCATGATTGTTGCCGCTATTATCGGACCCATTATCGGAGAAATACCGGTGCCCAAACTACAAATGGGTATCATAGATATCAGCCTCTTTGGTGAACTGATTTCCAAATACACAATCTTCGGGATCGGCTTCCCACCGCTTAAGTATTTTATCGATGCCATACCACTGGTTATCGCCGCTTATATTATTGCCTTTGGTGACTTCGTCCTTGCTGAGGTAGTTACTAAGGAAGCGGATGCAGTCCGCGATGACGAGATTATCGAATTTAACCCCAACCGTTCCAACATCATTTCCGGTTTCCGTAACCTGGTGATGGGTCTTTTCGCTCCTTACGGACCTCTCTGCGGTCCCCTCTGGGCCGGTGGTACTATCGCTATAGCTGAACGTTATAAGCATGGACGCAAGGCTATGGACTCTATCTGGGGTGGTGCTGGTTCCTTTACCATTGCTATGTTTATTGCCGGATTCTTCTTGCCCATTATCAGCCTGGTTAAGCCTGTTCTGCCGGCTGCTATTTCTTTAACGCTTCTGGTGCAAGGCTTTGCCTGCTGTTATATTGCCATGGATATGGTTAAAACCAAGGAAGAGCGCGGCGTAGCCGGAATTATGGCTCTGTTCTTGGCCACTAAGACAGCAGCCTGGGGGCTGGCTGTAGGTATTATTCTTCACCTGGTTATTGGTGTTAACGATGGTAAGCCGGCGGCAGCCCCTGCGAAACCGGCGGAGAATGCCTTGGCAGAATAAACTCATACCAATTCGTATTTTGCTGTATTCAGGTTGCCTCCCGGGGGGAGGCAACCTGAATGTGTTTCCTTATAAAGATTTCGGAGGTACAAAGATATGGCTAAAGAACTGGTAGTAACACCGGGCAAATGTACGGGCTGTACCACGTGTGCCTTAACCTGTTCTATCACGTACCATAATGAATTTAACCTGGCCAAGTCTCACATTAGAATTAGAAAACATGATGTACAAGGAGTATTCGAAATAACTTTCTTATCTACCTGTCTAAAGTGCCAGCGTTGTGCGGAAGTTTGCCCGTCGGGGTGTTTGCGTTCTGTTAAACTATTGGATGATAGCCAAGAGGGAGGGAAATAAATGTACGGGTATGCGGGGAAGTTACTGGATATTGATTTATCAAGGCAAGACATAAAAGAAATCCCTCTGGAGACGGAATTGATACAAAAATATATTAGTGGTGTGGGATTTTCCACAAAGATTGTCTATGATCGGGTGCCTCCCGGGGCAGATCCCCTGGGGCCGGAAAACGTCATTTGTTTTGCTGTAGGAGTACTAACCGGCACAAATATTCCCACGGCCTGCCGTACTGAAGTTTCTGCCAAATCCCCGGCAACAGAACTGTTTGGTACGTCAAATTCCGGGAGTTTTTGGGGAAGTGAACTGAAATATGCCGGTTACGACGGGATTATCATCAGGGGGCGGGCTACCACACCTGTTTATCTTTCTATAACGACCGATAAAGTAGAGATTTTGCCCGCTGACCACCTTTGGGGTAAGGATTCCTGGGATACGTTAGGGCTGATCAGGCAAAAGTTTGGTGATGAGGAGATACAGGTTGCAGCTATAGGGCCTGGTGGAGAAAAATTATGTCGCTTTGCCAGTATCCAGAACGGTCCCTATGACGCCTGGGGCAGGACCGGACTGGGAGCTGTGATGGGCTCCAAAAATTTAAAAGCGATTGCCGTACGGGGCAAAAAACCTCTGCGCGTTCATGATAAAAAGAAATATCTAAAAGCCGTGGAAAAATGCCGTGAAGCTATTTATAAATCTCCCTTTTACGGGCCTTTCAGTAAATTTGGCACCATGCTGGCAACCATCCCCTATTATGAATTTGGTGCCCTTCCTGGCCGAAACTTCCAAACGGGAGTTTTAAAGGGCTGGCTGGAGACCCGCAGCCGTAATCTGGTACCCAAATACAGTAAACGGGGTATTGCCTGTATAGCCTGTCCTATAGCCTGCGCACACTGGGTTGAGGTAAAAGAGGGACCTTATGCGGGCCTGCAGGTAAAAGATATGGAAGTAACGCCGTTAATGGGCTTTGCGGCGGGGTGTGATATTGATAACATTCCTGCGGTGGCCAAAATTACCGAAAAATGCCAGCGCTACGGAATTGATCTGGTTTCTACTGCCGGCACAGTGGCTTTTGCCATGGAATTATATCAAAGAGGCATATTATCAGAAAAAGAGATTGGTTTTAAGCTGGAGTGGGGCGATGAGATTGCCCTTTTCCGGTTGATTGATTTAATTGTTAGGCGGGAAGGTATAGGCGACATTTTAGCGGAGGGCACAAAAAGAGCCGGAGATAAAATACCGGGAGCATCCTATTATGCCATGCAAATCAAGGGACTAGAAATACCTATGGCCGATCCTCGGGGCCGCTGGTCTACATGGACTTTTGGGAATATTACCAATATTAGGGGCGGGGACCACCTGCGCAACCGGAATCCTGTGGAAAATTTAAGATATAATAAGAATCCTCTTTTATATAATTGGGAGGCCTTTGGTTTTCCCGATGAGCTATATGAGTACCTGGATATGCCCCGGAAAATTAAGGAGGAAATATTCCATCCTGAATCAAAAGATGTGAATATACCTAAGATGTCCAAGTGGGCGGAGGATTTAATTTCCTTATAC
>CAZWTM010000066.1:0-14137 GCA_964637385.1 uncultured Peptococcaceae bacterium | reverse complement strand
GGTTGCTGCTTAGTGGCTATAGGCCAGGACCAACACTTTTCTTAAGATGTCATCTCATTGATATATATACAAGCATAATAAATCTAGACCGAGGCAGAACCCTGTCTCCTGTATGGTCCGGGATGAGGCCTCATCCAACCAGAAAAATAAGCTATTCCTAAAGTTAAGACGATAACACCTAACCAGATTCCGATGACGGGAAGGGCCCCCATTTCATGGACCATAATAGGAATTACAGAAGTTACCAATCCACCCCCTACAAAAGGACTGAAGAAAGGCCGTTCGAAGGCAAAGGCTTTAGGAGCAGATGTCTTAAAGTCGGGATCAACTACACGCAGCAACAACAGTCCAACAGCCAGGACACCGCACAAGGCACCAAACTCAGCAATACTTCTTTCAAACCAGGCATCGGGTAACATTCTCGGCGCTATGTACCATGTTAGGAACAACATTAAAGCGAGGGCTGCTCCCATAAGGATTAACAGAGGCAACGCATACTTGATTACCACAGGTACGCTGATGGAGGCAACAGCAGCTGTCACCAGGAAATCCAAGGCCGTTCCCTGGATTCTTTCAACAACTTGTCGATCGATAAGCCGAGACGTACCTGTCTTATAAGCTACATACTGGATTAGAAGCCCGCCAATCATAGCCAAGGGAAAGAGGGGAACAGATGCCAACTTTGGATGCAGCATTTTTAGCCCAGTATGCATATAATATCCCAGCAGTATGGATAAGCCTATTAAACCACTATGCAAGGCAAAAGGTTCAATAGAGTCAGTAGTGACAACACTCTTCGCAATAACTTTCTTTTCCTCGTCAGGTAAAATTCCAGACAGGTTCATCTGGCCAATTTGCTCAGGTGAAGTCAAGACTTCGGTATAACCCTTACGTACTGCTATGTTGATTAAGATCATTCCGAAAATAATACCAACAAGAAGACCCACAGTAGCAGAGGTTAACCCTAAGTCACCACCTTCCGGGAATCCTAAATTTTTAAAGACCTGGGTCATACCCCCGGCCGTTCCGTGTCCTCCAGCCCAACCTATTTCAATTATAGTACCAACCATAGGGGGAATGTCCCAGATAGGTTTCAGGATAAAATAACCTATACCTATTCCTAGAACCCACTGGCAAGCATCAACAAACCAGGAATATGTGAGCTGAGGTCCACCGTATTGCCAAATTTGCCTGGCCGAAGGGACAACAGCGCCTAAGAAGACACAGGCAAAGACCACATCAATAAGTCGTCCGGGCAACATCCCCCAAAGTTTAACCACATCTGCCGAAATAATTTTAAGCATGTATGGACCTAAAATTATTCCTAAAAAACCCGCGATAAGGGATGCGGGGAGAAACAGTTTTTGGAACAGTTTTACTTTTACTCTAAGGAACTTGCCAACCAGGAGAAGTACACCCAGGTATGATACATAGAGCATCAGGTTCATCAAGTCTGCACTTTTCAAATAGATAACCTCCTTTTGTTAAAATTTTGTTTAAAATTTTGACTTTTTTTCGTATACCCCCGCTAACCGCTCACCACCTCCTTAAGACTACGTCCTGCCCCTCCGGTCTGCTCCATTATCTCTCTTACAGAGGAAAAACCCAGAGCCTGGGGTACCCGGGTGCCAGCGAGACTTTCGGCACTTAACATTCCATTCACGATGTATGACCTCCCAGACCAGCTGCCTGCATTCTCAATGACTTCCTGTATTACGGGTGTCTTCACTCCGGCTAAAAGAGCAAGGCCAAAAGTGACTAGGAGCCCGTAAGGAATATCTTCTGTCAAATACCTGTTTTGAAAATCCGGCGCATAGAAATCTCTTGCTACACGTCGTACGGGAACTTTTAGACCGGCATAGGCGCTATTGGTCTGAAACATTCTGGCCAGAGAACTTCTGTCGCCTATGCTGTTGCCGTAGGATATAAGAAGCCATTGTTCTAAGGAAAGAACCCTGGAGGCCTTAAATATCCCCTGGCTTTGTTCTTCAAGGGCCTGGGCCACTTTCAAGATCTCTTGGCTCATGGCGGAAAGCAAAGCGGCAATGTCATCATTGACACTCTGATAAAAATGAGGTATCCCCCCTTCCCGGAATGTAACGTCAGGATTATCCCGAAATAAACCGTACATAATACCAGGATGGACAATTTGTCCAATGTTTCCCAGACTCAAAATCAACATGCTGTCAACTACAGCAAAGGGTATTTTCAGGAGGGGTGACAACACGGCGGCAATTTCCCCGGCCTTAACAGGGGGAACAGAAGCAACCTGTACACAACCTTTGGTCCCTTTTATATCTATCTTTTTCCCGAATTCATTAATCCGGCAAGCCCAGGGTAAAGTCTGCAGGCCAAAACATGGATTATGGGGAATTAAACGGGCAGCATCAAACTCAAAGCCGCTCCGGGCCGGGATAGCGCCCACAACAGTATGAGGGGCGAGATAAGGGGCCGCCATTTCAAGAATAGGCCTGTGGGCAAAAGCAGGAACGATAAGGAGTACCATATCTGAACCAGGGATAACTTCCCCGGGATCACTGCTAATCCTCTCCGGTTTTCCTTTCAGTATTCCCCACCCGTCATTTACCTCAATTCCACCGGAAAAGTTAATATTCTCTTTCAATAACTCTATTTCTGCTTCAATAGGGCTGAACACATGGACACGGGCCCCCGCTGCTGCCAGCAGCCCTATGGCCACATGGGCACCATTGCCACACCCGCACACCGTAACCGTAAAAGGTTTCATCTTAGCTACCTCCCTTGTCTCTATAAGAATACATTGGTTGCCACTAGCTCTTCAAAAATACTAAGGTTTTGTTCCACTCTCTCCGCGGCTTTGTTGCTAACAGCTGTCATAATGGCCTCAGCCAGGGCGACAGCTCCTACGAGAGGTATCTGAAATCCAGGTATGTCAGCGGGTACAATCAGGGTTACTTCGGAAAGTCTGGCCACAGGCGAAACCACACTGTCGGAAATACAAACTATCTTAGCCCCCTTCTTCCTGGCATATTCCACCAGTTCATAAGTAAGTTTTGTATAACGCGGGAAACTCATGGCAATGACAAGATCACTGGAATCCAAGGTCAACATTTTTTCATAATAAAAACCTGCCTCAAGGGATAAGGACCTTGTATTGCCAAGCATCAGTTGTAAACCGTTTCCCAAATACAAAGATAAACTTGCGGAAGAACGAAGCCCTACGGTAACAATAGACCTGGCTGCCAAAATCATATCCACGACCCGGTCAAAGTCGGATTTATTGATACTCTGGAAAGTCCTATCCAGTATACTCTTCTGTACTTCCAGTACCGTACTTAAAAAACCATCTCCATATTTCCCTAGTTCAACAGATTCTCTAAATTTTTTAATGGTTCTCCCCTTTGTATGAGCCTTCCGGACAGCATCCTGTAAATCGGCAAAACCTTTAAAACCAATGGCCATGGCAAAACGAATCACTGTGGCATCACTGACACCTACTTTCAGCCCAATCTGCAAGGCCGTGCTTGTTACAAGTTCGTCTAAGTTTTTCAGGAGATATTCAGCTACCTGTTTTTGTCCGTCGGATAATTTTTCATAAGAACTTTTGATCAATTGTAAAATCTCTTCCAACTGCATTACATTATCCATTTATAACCCTCCATGTAGTAGTAACTACTTTATATTTATTTTTTGTAGCACTTACTACTTCGATACAAAAACCAAAATTCCTTCTTCCTATTATTTTTATTTTCGTAAGAAAATATAAAATTATAAAATAAGGTTAATTTATGTTTTATAGTTCTTAGCCATTGACAAATTAAAAACTCACCCCATATAATAGATATAAATTACATACAGAGAACAGTGATGCGGAAGAAAAGTAAACTGCTGTAAAGTCTCCAGGGAGAGGGTGTCGTGACTGGAAGCACCCTTAGTACTTTCGCCAGTTGAAGTTCCCTTCCAAACTGCCAGGGTGAGTACTAATAAGATTAGGGGACACACCTTCTGAAGCTTGAGTCTATCTCTTAAGACAGGAATGTCCCCAATAATAGTATGTAGTTCTGGCCGGAAACTTCTACCGTTACAAAGAAGGGGGTATCGGATTTATCTTGTACCTTAGCGCTAAAGAGGGTAGATTATATCTGCCAACTAGGGTGGTAACGCGGAAGCACAGCCTTTCGTCCCTACACAGGACGAAAGGTTTTTTTATTACTTTGCCCTTATTACTTTAGCCTGGTGATCCTGTACCCTTAAAAGAGGGTTCATGCCATGAACCAAAAAGGGTGGTACCGCGGAAAGTCCACAGTTTTCGTCCCTTCAGGGACTGAAACTGTGGACTTTTTTAATTATATTAGCAAGGAGGAAAGAAAAATGATTGTCGTAATGCAAAAAGGCGCCACAGAAGAACAACTGCAGGAGGTGGTACAAATTTTTGAAGACAAAGGCTTTCGCACCCAAATAACGAGGGGAACAGAAAAAAACATCATAGGGGCCGTAGGAGATAAATCCAGGCTTTTAGACTTAGCTATTGAGGCCATGACCGGCGTAGAAAAAGTGATACCCATACTGGCCCCCTATAAATTAGCCAGCCGGGAATATAAACCGGAGGATACCGTCATAAACATAGGTAATCTTACTCTCGGTGGTCATGATTTACAGGTAATGGCCGGTCCTTGTGCCGTGGAAAGCAAGGAACAACTGCTGGAAGTAGCCCATTTAGTGAAAAACACCGGAGCCAAAATATTAAGAGGCGGTGCTTATAAACCCCGCTCTTCCCCCTACTCCTTCCAGGGACTGGAGGAAATAGGCCTAAAACTTTTGGCCCGGGCCAGAGAAGAAACGGGTCTCTACATTGTCACAGAGGTTATGGATACGCAAAAAGTTGAACTTGTCTCTTACTACGCCGATATCCTGCAGATAGGTGCCCGCAACATGCAGAACTATCCCTTACTCCGTGCTGCAGCTAAAACGGGGAAACCTGTTCTCTTAAAGCGGGGACTCTCGGCCACCATGGAAGAATGGATCTTGTCGGCAGAATATATTTTGAAAGAAGGCAATTCCCAGGTAATACTGTGCGAGCGGGGCATCAGAACCTTTGAAACCTATACCAGGAATACCCTGGACCTTACGGCTGTTCCTGTCATCAAATACCTGACCCATCTTCCCGTCATTGTGGACCCCAGCCACGGTACGGGCAAATGGCGCTGGGTACAGCCCATGGCCCAGGCGGCAGTGGCTGCAGGTGCCGACGGCCTGATGATCGAGGTTCATCCTAATCCCAGCGAAGCTCTGTCCGACGGTCCCCAGTCCCTGACCCCGCAAAATTTTCACAAACTGATGAACAGCCTCAAGCCTATTGCCCAGGCCGTAGGCAAAAAATTTGATCTCTCCGGTACCCCCGAATATTTTGGTTATTCCCAGGTGATCTAGATGAAAAAGATTTTAGCTTACCTCGGACCTGTCGGAACTTATTCTTACGAGGCAGCTTCCCACTGTCTCTTCGCTCTGGGAAATTCCCAGGAATGGGAACTTCAGGCTTTGCCCACTATCCCCCACATCCTCACAGCGGTAGCAGAAGGAAGTGTGGATGCAGGTTTAGTGCCGGGAGAAAATTCTATTGAAGGGACCATCAATATTACCCTCGACATGCTGGCCCATGAATTATCCCTCTATATCCAGGGGGAAACAGTTCTCAATATTAACCATTGCCTTTTGAGTCACAGTCAGGACCTGAGGGAGATCCATACCGTGCTCTCCCATCCCCAAGCCCTGGCCCAGTGCCGCAAGTTTCTGCAGCAAAAACTGCCCCAGGCCAAGTGCCTTCCCGCCAATAGTACAGCCGAGGCAGTACAGAATCTCGCAAATATGGGCCCCGGTACGGCCGCCATTGCCTCACGGGATACTCACCGGTTCTACAACGTACCTATCCTGGTCCCTGACATTGGCGATTATCCCTGTAATCAAACACGCTTTCTTTTGGTAGGCCGTACCCCCTGCCCCCATTCGGATACGAAAAAAACCTCCCTGGTGCTGGCCCTGGAAAAGGACCGCCCGGGAGGACTCTATGAAGTTTTAGGGGAGTTTGCCAGGCAGAACATTAATCTCACGAAAATCGAATCCCGTCCTGCCAAGAAAGAACTGGGGAACTACATCTTCTTCATTGACTGTGAAGCGGGTCATAACCATCCTGGATTACAGGAAGTGCTGAAGAATCTGGAAAAGAAAACGGTGATGTTAAAAAATCTGGGTTCGTATTGTTTAATCTAACCTATCAGCCCACTACTCTAATGTACAATTACCTAGCAACCCTACAGTACCTCCTTTTCATTGAGTATTCTATCAATATCTTTTGAGAGAATTACCCCTTCTTCTATCTCCTGTTTTCTTTTCTTTTCATAGTTTACCTTTATATCAATATTGGCCAATAACGCTGGTATATCTTCCTTAGGGATAACTACAACCCCATTAACATCACCTACTATTATATCTCCCGGATGTACAGTGACGTTACCACAGCTTATAGGAAAATTAATTTCCCCCGGCCCCTCTTTATCACAAGCAGTCGGTATTATAGCCTTCGTAAAGATAATGTTTATTCAGGGGTTTTATTAAGTGATCCATGGCCCTGAATCTCAGCATGGCGTCACTTATGTTAGGCGTGCTATATTGGTGCAGTTTATCCAATATTTCCCGTGCTGGTCTTTCAATCTCGTATTTAATCCTGAAACCCGGTTTCCCTTTTATACTCATGCTTAATCACCCGTTTCTTCAAATTCGAAGTGCTTGTACTTTCTCAAATAATTAACAAGTCCACCCTCCTGGAATATGGAAATTATAGCCTGGGAAAGTTTTCTACAGGGAATGGTTACTGCTTTTGTCTTATTTTTAATCACCCCATTGTTAAAATCCACTTCTACCTCATCACCATCGTCAATTTCCGATGTGTCACATTCTAAAACGGGCAGACCGATATTAAGAGCATTTCTGAAAAAGATTCTCCCAAAGGATTTAGCAATAACCGCATTGATACCTGCTGCTTTTATAACAGCAGGGGCAGCCTCCCGGGAGGAACCACAGCCGAAATTTTTACCAGCAACGATAATATCACCCTTTTTAATCCTCCCATAAAGGGTTGGGTCCAGGTCTTCAAATAAATGCTTTGCCATTACCTCAGGGTCATAAGTATCTCTTTTATTCTTTCCCGCAATAATGTAATCGGTATTGATATCATCACCCAGCCTATGAACTCTGCCCTTCATAAAACCACCTCATAACAATGTTCTCGGGTCGGTTATCTTTCCAAACAATGCTGATGCAGCAACGGTGGCCGGAGAAGCTAGATATATCTCAGCTTTACTGTTACCCATCCGTCCTTTGAAGTTACGGTTTGCGGTAGAAATAACCTTTTCTCCATCTCCAGGTATTCCATTGCAAGCACCTACACAACAGCCGCAACCCGGGGGTATAATAACTGCTCCCGCTTCCACCAGGTCTTGTATTACACCTGCTTTTAAGGCTTCAAGATATATCCTGCGAGAGGCAGGTGCAACATACATCCTGATATTCTTGTTTATTTTCTTACCCTTTAGGATAGTCCGTGCAATTAACAAATCACTTAACCTTCCATTGGTACATGTTCCCAAATAAGCCTGGTTAAGGGGAATTTCCAGTACATCAGTGACAGGGGATACATTATCAACGGCATGGGGTTTGGAAACCATGGGTATTACCTTGCCGGCATCAATCTCTATGACTGAACTATAGACTGCATCCCCATCTGCCTTTACAGACTCTTTTTCTATGTTGATATTATGATTTATAAACCACTCCCTAGTACAATTGTCAAAAGTAAAAAGGCCTGCCTTAGCCCCCATTTCCACTGCCATATTGGAAAAAGTAAATCTTTCATCCATACCCAATGCTGATATATATTCACCTGCAAATTCTATGGCCTGATAAGTGGCCCCGTCTGCTTTTAGAAGAGAGGCAATATACAGAATTAAATCTTTGGCAAATACGCCTAAACCGGCCCTACCCTTAACTTTGATTAATACAGACTCAGGAACTTTAAACCACAGCTTACCAGTAAGCATGGCCGCCGCAAAATCTGTAGAACCCGTTCCGGTACCAAAGGCGTTTAAGGCGCCATATGTGCAGGTGTGGGAATCACTTCCTATGATCAAGTCCCCTGGTTGGATGCAGCCTTTCTCCATCATAATCTGGTGACAAATACCTTCCCCGGCTTCTGAAAGATGGCATCCCTGCTCTTTAACAAAATTACGAATGATATCGTGGATCCTGGAGACATTTTCGTTGGGACTGGGCACATAGTGATCAAGCACAAAAGTAACTCTACCGGGATTGAATACTTTTTTTCCACCCATTTGGCGAAAGATATCAACGGCCAGCGGCCCATTGCCGTCATGAGCCATAATATGGTCAATTTCAGCAATTACAATGTCATTAGCATAAACATCCCTTTTACAGTGGGCGCTAAAGATTTTTTCCGCTATCGTTTTTCCCATTTTTATTGCCCCCTACCCCTAGAACAATTACTAATTTTTAAGCAAGCTAAATAAACCAGCAATATTTTCCTTATATTCAAAATAGTTAATAAAGGTAATTAACTTTTGTTGTTGTCTGGAAGACAAGATACCTTCAGAGCAATAACTGAGTTTTTTTATAATATCTTCTTTGGTTACAGGTACCTCAGGATCACCCTTGGGTAAATCTGTCCTCTCGGCGATAATGTTGCCACTTTTTAGATGCAATTCCACCCGGGTACCCCGAATGTTGGCCTCCCTATTCTCCAAGGCCGGATCACTTACTATTTCTACCTTCTCAACCAGGGCTTTTACGTTCTCGTCCAAGCTCTTATCTGTGTCTAATTCATCAAGAGTAAAACGACCTTGATACAGTGCTGTTGCTACTGCATAGGGCAGACTAAATTTTGCTTCATCAACAGTTCGGGGAAAGTAGATATTGCCCGTCAACTTAATAGCGGCAGGGTAGGTAAAAATCTTTACTTTCTCAATGTCCGCGTAGGAGTATGAACCCACACCTTTCAGTTTTATGGCTGCATCAATAGCCCCGTGGGTATGCCGGCAGGCCGGGTAAAGTTTAAAATAACAGTTTGTGATTTCAAATGTTGACCCAAGATTGTGAGTAAGTACATCATGGTTACTCGTATCAGTCATAGCTTTAAGAAAACCTTTATCGCCCTCAAGTATCTCAATGGGACCCACTACACCTCGCTTAGCTGCAAGAGCTGCAATTATCCCATTATATGCGGCTTTAGCAGGGTGAAAAGGCTTAGCCATCTGTCCGCTGTTAGTAACTTCCAGCAAACCTGCGGCTTGCAGACAGGCTAAGCTCAGGGCATTCTGGGTAGTGTCTGCTTGTAAACCTTGGATTTTGGCAGCAGTAGCAGCAGCAGCGAGGGTCCCCACAGTGCCTGTGGTATGAAAGCCTCTCGTAAAGTGGGAAGGATTCATGGTTTTCGCCACTCTAACAAATATTTCGTAACCCACAACGATGGATAAAAGTATATCTTTTCCGCTTAAGCTAAATGCTTCACCCAATGCTAAGGCTACAGGAATAACAGTAACACCGGGATGCCCTTGGGCTATTCTGTGTCCGTCATCCAAATCTGCTCCATGGCCAAGAGCAGCATTAATCAGCGCAGCATGGGAAGAAGGGACCTTTTTGTTGTAAAAAAAGACACTGCTCTCCCTCTTCCCGCCCATCTCCAGGTACACGTCAGTTATAGCTTTGTTGAATACACCGTTAACTTTATAACCTGCCAAAGCGGAAGCAATATAGTCTAAAATAAAAAGCTTAGCCGACTCAATGACCTCACCCGGAATATCTGACCAAGAAATGTCATGAATGTATGTCGCTAACTTTTCACTCATCGTTTCTGACATCCAACCACATCCTTAACCTACACTTTTTCCGGCGGTAAGTTTGTCAAAAGCACTTAAAATTTCGTGATAATCCCCGGGTGGAAGGCCTCGGAAATATTCCTTAAAACCTATTTCCGTACACCATCTTAGTTTTTCCTTAGTAGCCGCCGACATGGTGTAATCGATACCCAGTCCTTTCAGGGTGACGATCACTTCTTCCATCTCATGTTCACGACGCGCCGAGTGAATAACGCCCCTGGTTAGTAGATTATTCATCACCTCAAGGATGGAGGAGCCATCTTCCAACGTCTTTTGTATGGAGGCCAACACGTCATCTTCCACACCATATTTGTGGCTGGCTACTATAGACTCCAAGAGAAGCGTAACAAACCCCTTCATAAAAATACTTCTGAACATTTTAGAGGCAGAAGAACTGCCGGGCTGTTCACCTGTATAGGTTATATTCATACCATATTTGCTAAATACTTCAGTAAAGCACTTAGCCCCATTACCACAGACGGATATAGGAACCTTATGCTGATAAACTGGTACCGGCCCCATCACAGCAGCATCAACAAACAGAGCTTTCGTCTTTAATATTACTGCTGAAACTTCTTCCTTGGTCATAGGTGAGGCAGCGTTAATGTCTACATAACATTGTCCTTCTTTAAGAAATCCTTGAGCCTCTTTGGCTAATGGAAGAGCTAAATTAGCACTTACAGCACTGAAAATATAATCTACCTGTTCAATCATTTCACCTAAACTTGGCACGAGAACTACCCCAGCTTCCTCAGCCCTTTTCCTGATAATGGAGGCTTGAGGTTCCACATTCCAAAACTTATCATAGGCAATGATGGTTGTAATTCCTTCCACGGCTAACCCCTTGGCTATATTGTAAGCTGCTTCGCCAAAACCGATAAAACCTACTTTTGGCATTGTCATAGGAAGATCCCCCTATCCTTCTTAATAAATGAACCAAGCCTACTTAATATAATTGGCAACCTCTTTGTTGCTATCCTTAATTCTCCGGTAGATAGGAAAAGCCACTGAAAGGAGAGTCAGTACAATCAGTATCACGGAAATAGGCCGTCCTAACATAAACAGAAGAACATTCTGTCCATAGCAAATAGAGAGCGTACCATTTAAGCCCTTCTCAGCCATGGGTCCCAGAATAATGCCAAGTACAGTGGGTATCACACTGAAACCGTGGGCTTTCATAATATAACCGAGAATACCAAAGGCCACCATCACATACACATCGAAGGAATTACCCCTTAGGGCATAGGACCCTATTACTGTTAGCATCATAACAGAGGCAGCTAAAATGTGTTTAGGAGTATTGGTAACAATAGTAAAATATGGTGCAAAAAAAGTTCCATACAAAAGCATCATGATATTCGCCAAATAGAGGGCAAATATAAAGGTATATACTATATCAGCATTACGTGAAAACAACTCGGCACCTGGCTGCAAACCATGGACCAAAAGTCCCCCCATCATAATGGCTGCAACGGAGTCTCCGGGTACACCCAGGGTAAGCATAGGTATCAAGGCGCCTGAAGCCATAGCATTATTTGCAGACTCTGATGCAGCAATACCATCGGAAATACCTGTCCCAAATTTTTCAGGATGCTTGGATGCCCTTTTGGTCTCATTGTAGGCCATAAAACTGGCAATACTTCCCCCTGCCCCGGGCAGGATACCCACACCTGTACCAATAATTGAAGATCTGATATAAATGGGTAAGAAAGTAAGAATATGTTTTAAGCTGGGAAAGCCAACTTTGATTTTTTTCAGCTCAGGAGTTAAGAAGTAGCTATCTGTATCCTTTTTGACATAACTTCGTATTAGCTCCAGGGTTTCAGGTATGGAAAAAAGCCCGATCATAGCTGGCACTAGTTGAACCCCATCGATAAGGTTTACCACCCCAAATGTAAATCTGGGAATACCGAGCAAGGGATCCATCCCTATAGTGCTGATCAAAAGCCCCAATACACCGGCTATAAGACCCTTAAACACCGCCTTCTCGCTGATCGTGGCAATAATGGTCAAGCCAAACAGAGCCAGAAGAAAATATTCCGGCGGACCAAACATCAAAGAGATTTTGGCAAGGGGTGGTGAGAATAAGAGAAGCACTGTTACACCAAAGATACCCCCTAAAAAAGAAGCAAAAACTGCTTCCCTTAAGGCTTCACCAGCCAACCCTTTTTTGGCCATGGGGTGACCGTCAAGTGTTGTAGCAGCGGCTGCAGGAGTCCCAGGTGTGTTAATGAGTATGGCGGAAATGGAGCCGCCGTACATAGCGCCGCTAAAAAGAGACCCTAATAGTATCAAGCCGGATGCAGGTTCCATACCAAAAGTGATGGGTAACAGTACAGCAACTCCCATGGCTGCAGTAAAGCCCGGCAGAGCCCCAAAAATAATACCCATTAGTGTGCCGCCAGCGGCTAACAATATGTTAGTTATGCTAAAAACGTGCGTCACAATATCCATTACACTAACATCCATTAACAATACACCCCTTTTTAAAGTAACTACATCAACAGTCCTTCGGGGAACCAAACATAAAGCCATTTTTGGAACACAAAATATACCACTACAAGATAAACAACCGTAACTATAATATACTGCCGTATTCTACTATGATTGAAAACCCACATATACAGCACTGCAAACACAAAGGTTGTCGTAAAAAAACCAACTATGGGGAACATTACGGCATAGGCAATAAGTAAAAGTATTGAAATGAGCTTCTCCCTGGAGAATACAATCCTCAAACTATAGTGAGGGTGTTTTCGCGGGAAGATGAAGAGCAAAATAGATAAACCAAGTAAAACCCATAATAAAAACCTGGGAAATGAAACGGTTTCCGGCGGGTACATATAAGAAACAACGTAAAATAATAGGAAAACGGTCATTAACACAAGTGCAATCTTTCTATCCAGTAACAAATCATTCCCCCCCTTTTTAGATATTTAACTGGATTGGCAAAAGCCAATCCAGCCTTACCTACTTGGTTAGTTCCTTGGAAATGACTGAATATATTTCAAACTCGTGCTTATTAAGCTTGCCAAACTCCTCCGGACCCAGGTATTTTGCCGGTAATCCCATCTTCTCCATTTCTTTGAGGTATTCCGGGTCTTCTGAGGCTTTCTTAAAGGCATCGGCAAGTTTGGCAATTACTTCTTTGGGTGTACCCTTAGGTGCAGCAAATCCTCTATTGGAGGCAATGACCAGGTCTATACCGATTTCTTTAAAAGTAGGAACATCGGGAAGTTCCTTCATTCTTTCGTCAGTTGCTACCGCTATGACTTTTGCTTTCCCTTCCTTCAGCATGGCGAGAACCTCACCATATGTCTGAGCGATGGCATCGATGTGCCCTCCCAGAAAGGCGGCTTTAGACTCACCGGCACCGCCAAAGTGCACTGCTTTTGCCTCAACTCCTGCGGCTTTGTTCATGGCGAGAATAGATAAGTGTCCAGAGGTACCTGCCCCTGAGGTACCAATAGTTAATTTATTCGGATTTTCTTTCGCATATTTGATAAAGTCGGCTGCGCTCTTGAATCTGTTGTCATCGGCTCTGACCGCAAAAAGTCTGGGGTCAGATACAACCAGGCAGATGGGTTCTACATCATCAAGAGGATGATAGTTGGCCTTTCGCATCGTAGTTAATATGACAGATGCTGAATTGAAACCGCAAATGGTATAACCATCAGGCGGAGATTTAACCATCTGGGTAACGCCAACCTCACTCCCCCCACCGTCTACGTTTTTAATTATGAGTGGCTGTCCCAGGTGCTTTTCGGCATATTTGGCAACAATTCTTGTGCCAATGTCAGTACCGCCGCCAGCGGCAAATGGGACTATGAGTGTAACGGGTTTTGCCGGGTACTGCTGTGCTGCTCCTTTCTGTTGCTCTCCGGATTTTGCAGGCTGATTGCCGCACCCAGTAACTACTAAAACCATTACTATGATAATCACTGAGAAAACACAAAATATACGATGTCTCATGAGTAGGCCTCCTTTACTTTGGATTTTTTAATAAACGATTTTAAACAGCCGCAATTTCACCTCCCCAGTAGGTGCTCTTTGCAATTTTTTTAAGATTCCTACAATTGTTTTTAAAAAACTAAACAAGCAAGAATTATGCCACACAAAAAAGGCAAGTTTTTCAGGGTCTCGCCGCTTTTTTTATTTCATTTTGCAATCTAAAAGGGTTTTTTATTTGCATTATGTAATGCCTTTTGTATTAT